>WFWI01000024.1 GCA_015491205.1 Candidatus Microgenomates bacterium
GAAAGGATCCGCAACCCTAGTGTTGCCTCAACAAAAGTTATTTGAAACGGGACGCCCCTTAAAAAATCTAGCAGCAAATTAAAAAAATATGAAAAATAAAGCGGAAATTGTCCATAGGCAAAAAAATCTGGTTTTAGACAATTTGAAAGCGAAGAACAGGAAAGCTTTGAAACTGCAAGGGCCATATTCCGCTCATCAGGATGAAAAGGCAAGGGCAGACCCCAAGACAGATTGTAGACTCGTGTTAACAAAATAGAAAGAAAAACAAACAGCAAAATAATCATTTTTTTCGGTTGATTTTTAAGGCTCATTGTATTATTATACTTAAAACTTATGCGCACCTACGAGTTTACTTTTTTAACCAAAGACAAAGAGGACGAAAAACAGGCTGAGGCTCTTGTTAAAGAATTTAAAGGTAAAATTCAAAACAAAGTGGAATGGGGGGAAAGATCCTTGGCCTACCCAATAAAACGCCTCAAAAAAGCCTGGTATTTTACCTATACACTCTCCATTGATGAGAAGGCTCTTGACAAATTTAAACAAAAATTAAATTATTCTGATAAAGTTTTGCGTTACCTATTGTTAAAAATTGAAAAATAATGCCATGGCTAATAGATCTTTAAATCGTGTACAACTTATTGGGAATTTAACTCGCGATCCAGAGCTGAGGTACACCCCAAATGGTACAGCAGTTTGTACCTTTGGGTTAGCTACCAGTCGCTACTGGATGACAAGCGAGGGAGAAAAAAAGGAAGAAACTCAATTCCATAGAATTGTTGCCTGGAACAAACTTGCAGAACTCTGTGGCCAAATACTTAAAAAAGGCCAAAGAGTTTATGTTGAAGGAAGATTAACCTACAGAACAATTACTGATAAACAAGGCAATCAAAAAATCGTTACTGAAATAGTGCTTGATGACTTTATTGCTTTCAACAGTACAAAACCAAAAGAAAAAGAAGAGGCTAGAGAAGAAAAAACAGAAGAAGCAAAAAAAGAAGCTGAGGCCCAGAGTGAAATCGAAGAAAAAACAGAAGAATCCTCTATGGAAGAACCAAAAGAAGAGAAAAAAGAAGAGGAGAAAATAGAACCTGATGATATACCTTTTTAAAAATTTTTCTCAAATTAAGCTAATTTATGACACAAGCCTGTTTCTTTTGTCAATACAAAGTCCAGCCTGATTACAAAGATGTAGATAATTTAAAAAAATTTATTTCCTCAAGAAAAAAAATCTTGCCCAGAAGGGCAACTGGAGTATGTGCCAAGCACCAAAGAAAACTAACAAAGCATATAAAATATGCTCGATATTTAGCCCTTTTACCATACACTCATTATCAAAACAAAGAGTTTCTTTTTAAATGAAAGTTGAAATTAGCTTTCCAAAATCAGCTAAATTAGCCTTCACTCCTCCAAAAAAATTAGCCTTTGGCGATGTGGTCTTTAAATTTGCCAAAAAAAGCCGTATAGTTTTAAACATCAGTCATGAGCTTAAAATTGAACCTGAAAAAATTTACAACTGTTTGAAAAAACTCATCGGCGAAACAGTAAAAAAGGATGAAGTTTTAGCTGAAAAAAAAGGTCTTCTCTCAAAAAAAGTTTTCAAATCTCCTTTTTCTGGAAAAGTTGTGGAAATAAACCATTTTACAGGTACACTTACTCTAGAAACAGAAGAACCAAACTTTTTTGAAAAATTTAAAGAAATGGAAGGTGAAGTTTTGGAAAAAAAAGGAAATAAATTGATTGTGAATCTTAAGGAACCCACAATATTAAAACTTAAGAAAACAAATCTTTTAAATATTTTAGGAGGAAAGGTTTCTAAAATAAAAACAGGAGAAGAATTTACCAAAACAATGGTAGAAAACAAAATTATCCTTATAGAAAAAACTTCTGAATACATAGAAAGCAAACTACTGGCCTTAAAAGCAAAAGGTATAATCAGCCTGTATCCTCCAAAAAGACGTGATCTAGCCTTTGCCCAAATTACAAAAGTTAATGACTTTAAGCTGGCCTATCAACAAGAGAAAAAGTATGTTTTAATTGACCCTTTTCAAAATATGCTTTATATTTATAATTAAAGTCTTATGGAAAAAATTAAAAAGAGGATAACAAGTATACTTTTATTCTTAAGCCTTTGTATTTTCCTTTTTGGCACAGGTTACAGGCTTGGTGAATGGCGAACAAAAGAGAAATTTAAATATACACCAGTTGCCAATAATTCTCCCCAGCAACAGCAAAGCCTAGATTTTTCTCTTTTTTGGGAAACTTGGAACACCCTTAAGCAAAAATACATAGATAAATCAAAACTTGATGAAAAGAAAATGTATTATGGCGCAATAAAGGGAATGGTTGCCTCGCTTGAGGATCCTTACACTTTTTTTCTTACACCTGAAGAAAACAAAGAATCAAAACTAGATCTTCAAGGAAAATTTTATGGAATTGGTGCTTATCTCGGTCTTAAAAATTTCAGAATCGTAGTTATAGCACCTTTAGAAAATTCACCAGCAAAAAAAGCTGGTTTGAAGGCTGGAGATATTATCTTAAAAGTCAATGGAGAATCAACAGAAGGCTGGACCCTTCCTAAAGCAGTAAAAAAGATTCGTGGCCCAAAAGGTACAAAAGTAACCTTAACAATCCAAAGAGGGGAAGAACAAAAAGATATTACTATCATAAGAGACGAAATAAAAGTTCCATCAGTAGAAGCGGAAATCAAAGAATATGAAGGTAAAAAATATGCTTATGTAAAAATTATTCAATTTGGCGATAATACAAATCGCGAATGGGACAAAGCTGTTGAAAAAGTAAAAAAAGCCTGGGAAAAGCGCGAAATAAAAGGGCTTGTGCTGGACCTGCGCAACAATCCTGGAGGATATCTTTTAAGCGCAGTTTATATAGCCGAGGAATTCCTTCCTAAAAACACGTTGATAGTAAAGCAAAAGTATGTCAACCGCCCTGAAAAAAGCTATACTTCACAAAGGGAGGGTAGACTTATAGGTATACCTACTGTTATACTTGTAAATAACGGTTCTGCTTCTGCTTCAGAGATTTTAGCTGGAGCTCTACAAGATTACAAAGTAGCAACAGTTGTGGGCGAAAAAACTTTTGGAAAAGGATCAGTACAAGAAAAAATAGATCTCTCAGAAGGTGCTGGAATTCATGTAACAGTTGCTAAATGGATTTTACCCGATGGCCGCTGGCTAAATGGAAAGGGTATTGAACCTGACAAAAAAGTAGAATTAGAATTAGAAGAAGGCAATACTTTAACTGAAGAAAACGATAATCAATTGAAAGCTGCCCTTGAGGAGCTTTTTAAAAAGTGATAGAATAATCTTCTATGCTAAGAAAAATTGTAACAATATTATCAATAATTATTATAGCTCTAGCTGTAGCTCAAACTTACAATTATCTCCCAAAGTTAACAAATTTAAACTTCAATCTCTCACCTAAGATCCCAACTGAAACAATAAAAGAACAACGCGTGATTGTCTCTGAAGAATCAACCATTGTAAAAGTAGTAGAAGAATCTTTGCCTTCAGTAGTAACAATCGGAATAAACAAAACTCGCTATATTGGAGGATATTATGAAATTGATCCTTTTAACCCTTTTTCCCCTTTCAGAAGAGTGCCTGGTAGAAAAGAAGAAGTCGAAAGAAATATTGGAAGCGGATTTATAGTTTCCTCCGATGGCCTTATAATTACCAACAAACATGTTGTTTCTGACAAAGAAGCTGAATATATAGTTCTAACTTATGACAATCAGAAATATAAGGTGGAAAAAATATACAGAGATCCTTTAAATGATCTAGCTATTTTAAAGATAAATGCTAAAAACCTTAAGCCATTGGAATTAGGCGACTCCTCCAACTTAAAGCTAGGACAATTGGCAATCGCCATTGGAACACCTCTTGGTGAATTTAGGAACACAGTCACTGTTGGTGTTATCTCGGGCTTGGGAAGAGGAATAACTGCAGGCTCTCCTTTTGAAGGCTATGTTGAAAAACTTGATAATGTAATTCAAACCGATGCTGCAATAAATCCAGGAAATTCAGGTGGACCGCTTTTAAATTCAAGAGGCCAGGTTATTGGAGTCAACACAGCGATTGCTGCTGAAGGTCAAAACATTGGTTTTGCAATTCCTATAAACGTTGTTAAAGACCTTTTGGAAGAGTTTAGAAGACGCGGAAGCACTTTTGAAAGACCATATATCGGAATAAGATATAAAATGATTGACAGGCAAACAGCGCTTTTAAACGAAGTGCCAGAAGGAGCTTTGGTAGTTGAAATAGTTCCTGACTCACCTGCAGAAAAGGTTGGAATACAACCAGGAGACATTATTGTTGAATTTGATGGGAAAAGACTTAGAGCAGAAGATGAAGAAACTTTAGCCAAGCTTGTGTTGAAAAGAAAAGTAGGAGATAGAGTAAAACTTAAAGTTTGGCGCGAAGGAAGATCTTTTGAAACTACAGTCACTTTGGAAGGCTTCCAAGAATAATACATATGCAAATCAACAAAAACGTTGCAATCATCGAAGCAAGGCCAGGAGTGGGAGGGGAGGAAGCAAAGCTTTGGGCAAGAGAACTTCTTTTATCCTACTTAAAATTTGCCCAAAAAAAAGGTTTTAAATTCAAATATATTGATGAAGATGTTGCAAGAATTGAAGGAGAAGGAGCTTTTGAATATTTCAAAAACGAAACTGGAGTACACAGAGTACAGCGCATCCCTGTAACTGAACGCTATGGAAGAATTCATACTTCAACCGCCATAATTATTGTTTATCCTGAAATTGTCGAGAGCGAGATCAAAATCAACCCCTCAGATCTCGAATGGCAGTTTTTTCGCTCAGGCGGCCACGGAGGACAAAATGTAAACAAGGTCTCAACTGCTGTGCGCCTTATCCACAAACCAACCGGCATTGTTGTAAAGGTCTCCCAAGAAAGATATCAAGAAGCAAACAGGAAAATTGCCTTAAAAATGCTGGCAGCCAAACTCTATCAACTTGAACAAGAAAAAAAACAAGGGCTTTTGTACTCATTTGTAAAAGATGTCGGCAGGGGAGAAAGGGCTGAAAAGATCCGCACCTACAACTTTCCCCAAAACCGCATAACAGACCACAGAATAAAAAAAAGCTTTCACAACCTTGAGGAAGTGATAGAGCAGGGGAGGTGGGAGAAGATATTCAAAAAAGTAAAAGATACTCTCACAAAAAGCTAAAAGCGAAAAGTTATAAAAATGACTAATAACCAATGATCAATGATCAAACAATGACCAAAATTCTAATTATCAAATTACCCAAACGTTTTGGTCATTTGAAAATTGTCCAGTACCAGAACAAAGTACGGTACTGGACAACCCTGAACCATGTTTTACTCTGGTTCAGGATGAGTAATTGGGATTTGTTTGAAAATTGATAATTGGTCATTGGTAATTTTTCAATTTTTTCCTTTTTGCTGAAAAAATTATGAGAAAAACTATAACGCTGTCAGAAAAATTCTTGGATTTGAATGTAAAAGCACAAATTGCATTTGCCTTAAGTGTAATTGCTCTGCTTTTAACGCTTTACTTTATGCGCTTTTTATAATATAATCTTTCCCTTATGAAAACTGGAATCCACCCGACATATTACGAGGACGCGGTTGTAACCTGTCGCGGATGCGGATATACTTTTAAAACAGGCTCAACCAAAAAAGAAATTTTTGTTGAGGTTTGCTACAAGTGCCATCCATTTTACACTGGCGAGCAAAAGTATATTGATACAAAAGGTTTAGTAGACAAATTTAAGAAACGACAGGAAGCAGCCAAAAAGCTTCAGGAAAAACGAAAAGAAAAGAAAAAAGAAAAAAAGCAGCAAGAGAAAGCCAAGAGCTTAAAAGAGCTATTGCAGGAGCTTTAAAAAGTTGTTATAATTGAAAGTCTAAAAATTTTTCCCAAGACTGCAGGCAGCTTAAGTAAGTCCTGCAGGAGAAGCCTAAAAGTTTAGGCTGAAGGGAGGAGAAAATATGCCAAACCCAAAAAAAGTAAAAGTAGTCCAAGGCTTTGAGGAGCTCCTTTCCAAAAAGCCAAATATTGCGCTTTTCTCCTATGGTTCAACCACCCACCAAGAACTTGAAAAATTAAGGAGGGAGCTTAAAAAGCTTAATTCACGAATCAAAGTCATTAAAAACTCCCTTTTTGAAAAAGCTGTAAATAGGCTTTCAAATACTGATTCATTTTTCAGGATCTTTCGCAAGAAAATCCTTCCCTTAAAATACAACACTGCGCTTGCGAGCTTTGAGGATGATCCTTATGAAGGACTAAAAATCATTTTCAAATTTTTAAAAGAAAAGGAAGATCTATACTTTAAGGGAGGAATTATTGACTCAGAAATTTACTCAAAAGACGAAATCACCCAGCTTGCACAACTTCCTGGCAAAACCGAACTTATTGCCAAGATCTACGCTGCCATCAACGCTCCTGCTTACAGAACAGTTTATGCCTTAAAATTCAACCTTTTAAAACTGACTCTTGTTTTAAAGCAAGTTGCTGAAAAAAAGAAAGGAGGTGAGAATAATGGCTGAGGAGAAAAAGGTCTCGGAAAAAATCCAGAAAATAGTGGAGGAGATTGAAAAATTAAACGTACTTGAGCTTTCAGAGCTTGCCTCTTATCTTGAGGATAAATTCGGTGTCCAAGCTATGGCAGCAGTTCCAGCAGCCGCTGCACCCGCAGCAGGTGGTGGAGAAGAGGCGGGCCAACAGGAAGAGAAATCTACTTTTACTGTAGTACTCTCTGATGTTGGCTCTAATAAGCTGGCTGTAATTAAAGCTTTGCGCGAGGTGTTGCCAAACCTTGGACTTATGGATGCCAAAAAACTTGCTGAATCAGCACCTAAGGAGATTTTAACTGATGTAAAGAAAGAACAGGCTGAAGAGGCCAAGAAGAAACTTGAGGCTGCAGGAGCCAAAGTCGAGCTCAAATAATTTAACCTGAAGCTGTTATGACTGACAAATATGGAGCAGAATCAATCGTAGTCTTGGAAGGCTTGGCGCCAGTAAGGCGCAGGCCAGGAATGTATATTGGCACAACGAGCCAGGATGGAGTAAATCACTGTCTTAACGAGATTGTTGACAACGCAATTGACGAGGCTCTGGCTGGCTTCTGCAGCCGCATTACTATTAAAATTGGCAAAGACAACTACTTGACGGTTATTGACAACGGTAGGGGGATCCCAGTTGAGGAGATTCCAAAATATAAAAAAAGCGCGCTTGAGATTGTAATGACAAAGCTCCATGCCGGAGGAAAATTTGATGCAAAAGCTTACAAGGTCTCAGGCGGGCTTCACGGAGTTGGAGCATCAGTTGTTAACGCTTTGTCCGAGCACCTTATTGTTGAGGTCAAAAGAAACGGCAAGATTTACAGACAGGAGTACAAGCGCGGCACACCCCTTTATCCAGTAAAGGAAGTTCAAAAAAGCGAGCTTGGCATAGAAGGAGAAACAGGCACTGCTATCTCTTTTCTTCCTGACAAAGAAATTTTCAAAGAAACCATTGAAATAAAC
>WFWI01000025.1 GCA_015491205.1 Candidatus Microgenomates bacterium
CTCTTTAAACACAAAAAGAGTGGAAAACAAAAAGGAGTTCCTCTCCCTCGTTAAAAATGCCTTACAAAAACTTCCAAAGGAAAAAAGAAAGGAGCTTGCTGTAAAGCTTGTGCAAAACACTATCGCAAGCCTTGAACCAAAAGGCAAGAGCCGGCTGCTTTCAAAAAAGCAAAAGGAAGAGCTTGTAGCAACTGTCAAAAACGTTGACAAGGAAAAAAAGCTTTTGAAAGAACTTGGGGTAGATGAAAAAACTCCACCAGAGGAGGTAGAAAAAAAGGCTGAAGAAAAAATAAAAGAGCTTGAAAAAAGAGCTGCTTTTGACCAAGAAGCTAGGGAAAAATTAAAAGAAGTAAAAATCGCGAAAGAGACTTTAACTGACAAACAAAAAAGGGAGCTTTATCTTAAACAAAACATAGTGCCAACCATCATCTTTGAACCTTTAAATTCAGACATCCACTATCTTAAGATCTCACGTTTTAGCCCACAAACCTGGCAGGAGTTTTTCAATACCTTTTCCAAGCCGCAGAACACCTCTGCCACAACCCTGATCATTGACCTTCGCGGCAACATTGGTGGAGCAATTGATATTCTTCCCTATTTCTTAGGCCCATTTATTGGCCCAGGAAACATTGCCTATGAGTTTTTCCACCAAGGAGATTACAAGCCTTTTAGGACCAAAACTGGCTGGCTGCCAGGACTTTATCCTTATAAAAAAGTCGTGGTCTTAACTGACAACAAAATGCAATCCTCAGCAGAGGTGGCTGCTGCGACTTTCAAAAAATACAACGTCGGAGTGCTTGTGGGAGAGACAACGCGCGGCTGGGGAACGGTTGAAACTATCCTTCCCTTAAAAACCAAGCTTGAAGGCGAAACCTATACTCTCCTTCTTGTTTCAAACTTAACTTTGCGCGAGGACAATCAGCCAATTGAAGGAAGAGGGGTTGAGCCTCATATAAAAATTTCCGATCCTAATTGGAAAAAGGAGCTTTTAAAATACTTTAACTACCCTGAGCTTGTCAATATTGTGGATAAATTGTGGAAGGGTGAGATTGGATACTAAGCTTCTGTCGCAATGGAAACGATCTTTTTAAATCTTGCCAAAGCAGTTGTTTCCAAAAATTCTTTAAGCTCCTTTCCTTTCAAACCTACCCCTTCCTGCCAAATAGATCTTCCAGCTAAAAAGCCTTTGCAGCCTGCCAAAACTGCCTGTTTCAATCTTTCTTGAAAGACCTTAAACTCCACACCTTGGGTTAAAACTATCCAATCGATCCTTAATGGCTTTAAAAGCGAAGTTATTTCCTTTGCTGCTTTAAAACTTTTTGGCGGCTGGAGCTTGAAAACTTGTGGATAAATTCCTGCCTCAAGAAAAGCTTTAAGGGAGGATAAAATATGCCCGTCCTCTACCTCTCCTCTTTCCTTTTTGTAAACCACTATCTCCAAAAAAAGCGGCAGTCCTGCTTTTTTACATTCTTGAACTGCCCTTTTCCCTGTCTCAAGCTGGAGCTTGCTGGCTTTATAGTTGGGGTTAAAATACAGCAAAAGCTTTGCAGCTGAGGCTCCCAGTTTTTTAAGCTGCTCTGGAGAATACTCAAGTGAAGTTACCCTCTCATCCTGAACCTCCTCATACCCGCTTTTTTCAAGACATAAAAGATAAGGTTTTTTTCCTTCAATCTCCTCCCAGGCCTTAAGGCCAATTTTAGGATCAAGCAAAACTCCAGAAGAACCTTCAGATAAAGCCAAAAGCACCTGCTTTTTAAACTCAAACGCTGCTTCCTCAGGATCCTCCACCCCTTTTTTTTGAAGAACTCGAAACAAACTCCCCCTGTGATCAAGGGCAAGAAGGGTATAAGCACCTTTGTACAAAAATTTTTTTAAATCAGTCATATCAAACTAATGCTTGGGCCTCAAGCTTAATTTGCAAATACTCATCGGCAAAAATTTGCCTGGCCAGAGCCTGTCTTTTCCAAAAATCTTTAACTGTAATTATACCCTGCTCTAGGGCCTGCGCAAGCTTCTCAGGTGATACTCCTTCAAAAATAGTTATTGGATAAAGCCCCTTTTCCTCTACAATCCTTTGAATGCTCTTGTCCCTTGGGTAGTTCCAGGCTGTTACCCTCATCTTTGAACACTCTGCAAAAGCAATTGCATCCACGGTAAACTTTGTGTTGGTAAAAATCCAGGCGCTGCCAACTCTCCCTCCCTCAAACTCCTTATTTTCAGGGTTGGCAATAATATCGTCAAACCGAGCCTTCACATACAGGGAAACTTTTACATCAGTTTTCACACCAGGCGAGTTGTGAAATTTGCATTCCACCAAGCGAAACTTCCCTTCCTTTAAAGCTACAACATCAATTTCGTGGGCAACACAGCGGCCTTGTAAAACCACATCAACTTTTGTTTTGTATCCATACTCCTGCAAAATCCTGGCAACAAATTTTTCAAAAGGATAGCCAGTTGGCCCAAGCTTAAAAAAGGCTTTTTTTAGGTTGTACCTTGTGTGAAAACCAAAAGCTTGTTTTTTTAAGATCTCCCTTATTATGCTGTGAATTTGGCTTGTTGAAATGCCGTCAAAAAACTCTCTCTCAGCCTTTTTAAGCACCTCCTGTGCCTGCCTTTTTGAAAGACCCGCTCGGATAATGGAGTTTAAAACCTTCTTTCTGTCATAAAGCTCCTTTTCGCCTGAAGATTTTACAACCCGAAAAGGTCCCATATTTTAAGTATCTAGTATCAAGTATTAAGTATCAAGTATATTTTAATCTCTTCTACCTACCAGCTACTAACTACTAGCTACTTTTTGCTATAATTTAATAGTTGGTAGCTGGTAGCTAGCAGCTGGTAGAAAGTTATAGATTTCTAGCTACTAGCTACTAACTACCAACTACTAGCTACCAAATTTGCCGCGGTGCTGGAACTGGTAGACAGGCAGGACTTAAAATCCTGTCCCCGGACTCGGGGGTGTGGGTTCGAGTCCCACCCGCGGCACAGCGCCCTGAAGTGATCTCTGATCTACTTCAGGGCCAAAATGGCTCTTTAAAAGGCTTCCTACCCTACATATTAACCCTCTCCCCAATTATCACTTTACTTTCCCAAAATCTTTGTTATAGTATATACCCACAAAACACTTGAACAATTGTTCATATTTTCATATGAAAAATTCACAGCCTTTGTGTGAGACAAATCTGATAAATGAAAAAGCTGTAAAGGAGGTTTCCTCCAAAATGCTTGATGAAAGGACAGTTTTAAAAACCTCAGAGATTTTTAAAATTTTAAGCGATCCCACAAGAATAAAAATCCTGTTTGCCCTCGCCAAACATGAGCTTTGTGTTTGTGATTTATCTGCCCTGCTTGGAACTACACAATCTGCCATCTCCCACCAGCTAAGGCTTTTAAGAAACGCTCATTTGGTCAAATTTCGCAAAGAGGGGAAGGTGGTGTACTACTCCTTAGCAGACAAACATGTTATAAATCTCATCCAAAATGCGACAAAACATGCAAGCGAATAAAGAAAAAAATACAGAACACAAACACCAATCTGGAATAGGCTGTTCTACTTGCTCGGTTGATTTAGAACGCAAGCCTCCTTTTTGGAAACAAAGGGAGCTTTTAACAATTGCTATCTCTGGGATAATCTTTGGGCTTGGGCTGTACTTGGAGTTTAAGGCAAAAGTTTATTTTTTAGCTCAACTCCTCTTTTTTCTGACAGTTGTTCTTTCTGGACACAATATTGTAAAAAATGCGGTTAAATCCCTCTTGAGAAAAAGGCTTGATATGAATTTTTTGATGAGCATTGCAGCAGTTGGAGCCTTTTCAATAGGCCATGGCGAGGAAGGCGCAGCAGTAATCTTTCTTTTTAGCATTGCTGAGTTTTTAGAAACTTATGCTGCAGAAAGGGCCAAAAAATCAATTGCTTCCCTCCTTAAACTTGCGCCTGAAAAAGCACTTGTCAAAAAAGGCGACAAAGAGGTTCTTGTTGATGTTAACAAAGTAAAGGTAGGAGAGGTAATAGTAGTAAAGCCTGGAGATAGGATTCCTTTGGATGGAGTTGTAATAAACGGAGCCTCAACTGTCAACCAAGCTCCAATAACAGGTGAGAGCATGCCTGTTGCAAAACAAAAAGGAGACAGCGTTTTTGCAGGCACAATAAACGAGGAAGGATATCTTGAGATAAAAGTAACAAAAAGCTCAAAGGAAACAGTTCTTTCAAAAATTGTAAAGATTATAGAAGATGCGCAAAAGAGAAAATCAAAAGCTGAAGCTTTTATTGACAGGTTTGCAAAATACTACACTCCAGTTGTTGTTATGCTCTCCTTTTTGGTAATGACTGTGCCTACCCTTGTTTTTGGCCTGGAATTTAGCGAGTGGTTTTACAGAGGGCTTGTGCTTTTGGTCGTCTCCTGCCCTTGTGCTCTTGCCATCTCCACGCCTGTTTCAATGGTCTCAGGGCTGACATCTGCTGCCAGAAATGGCGTTCTTATAAAAGGAGGCAGTTATCTTGAGGAAATAAAAAATGCAAAAGTAATAGCCTTTGACAAAACCGGCACATTAACAGAAGGCAAACCTGAAGTAACAGACATTATCCCTTTGAACAACTACTCAAAGGAGGAGCTTCTTAAAATTTCAGCTTCACTAGAGGCAAAATCAAAACACCCCTTGGCTGAGGCAATAGTTAAAAAGGCAAAGGAAAAGGGGGTAAAAACAGAGCCTCTGGAAGGCTTTGAATCAGTTGCAGGCAAAGGCCTAAAAGGAAAGATAAATGGCAAAGTTTTTTATATTGGAAACAGAAATTTCTTTAAGGAAATGAAAATAGACTTCCCAGAAAGGACGCTTGAAAAACTTGAAGAACAAGGGAAAACCGTAGTATTGGTAGGAAACAAAACTCATACACTTGGAGTTTTGGCTTTAATGGACAAAATAAGAAAAGAGTCATTTGAAGTAATAAATCAGCTTAAAAGAAAAGGAATAAGAACAATAATGCTTACAGGAGACAACCAAAAGGTTGCCAAAGCTATTGCCCAAAAGCTTGGGGTAGATGAGTATTACGCCCAGCTTCTGCCTGAGGACAAGGTAAAAGCTATAGATCAGCTTTTGAAAAAGTACAAGCACGTGGTTATGATAGGCGATGGAGTAAACGATGCACCAGCCTTGGCCAAGGCACACGTTGGAATTGCTATGGGAGCTATTGGCTCTGATGTCGCTATAGAAACTGCAGATATTGCCCTTATGCAAGATGATTTAACAAAAGTTGTTTATCTTATAAACTTGAGCAAAAAAACACTTTCAGTTGTTAAACAAAATGTTATTGCCTCAATCTCAATAAAAGGCTCCTTTGCCATCCTTGCCTTTCCTGGAGTTGTCAGCCTCTGGCTGGCTGTTGCTGTGGGCGACCTTGGCCTAAGCCTTGCGGTTATTCTGAATGCTTTGAGGATTGGGAATGTGAAAAGTAGTTAGAAAAACTAATGTTGTAAATTTTCTTAGTAAATTTACAATACATCGTAAGTTTTCAGAATATCAAGAAGTCTACTCTTTTTTATCTAAGGCCAAATTAACAAGCTTGTCAGCTAACCTGTTTCTTTCGCGCGGCACAAGCTTATAAACCACCCTTCCTCCAATCTCGCTCTCCAGGGCTCTTATTTGAAAGATAAACTCGCGAAACCTCCCTTTTTTAACCTTAAAAAGTCCATTGAGTTGATTTACAACCAGCTGGGAGTCCATAAAAAACCTGACTTCCTCTACTTTTCCAAACTTTTCCTTTATAAGCCTTAAGGCGTGAATAACAGCCTTGTACTCTGCCTCATTGTTTGTAGCCACCCCAATTCTTTTTGAAAATGTGAAAACAGGCTTCTCCTCGCCTTTTAAAAAAACAGCTCCGCCAATGGCTGCCTCTCCTGGATTACCACGCGAACCGCCGTCAACGTATACTTCAAGCTTTCTTTCCATTTTTCCTTTTTCCAGTGTAAAACTGAGACCTTATTTTATCAAGAAATTTAAGGTTTACTTTGGGAGTAGGCTTTAGCCTTAAAAGATCGCTTTTTCCTGAAAGCGAGGTTTTCTTTTCGTACTTGTTAAAATCACGGAGCTTCTCGTGAATTATCACTCCCATGCGCGTTGCTATCTCCTGGATTTTTAAAAACCTCTCCATCTCGCGCATTGTGTAGCCATAGCAGGCTATGATGTCTATCATCTCCAACCGCTCTGGTTTTTTTCTTTTAAAATTCCTTCCTGATCCCATACAAGCCTCCAAAGCCCTCTGAAGCCAGGTTTTAAAGGCAAGCGGAGTATAGGGAGGATCAAAAAAGATAATTTCAAAATTCTTGAAGCTTGCCTTAGGCAAAGGATCCCTAAGATCGTGCTTGAAGGTCTTTATTCTTCCGCCAAATTTTTCTGCTATCTTCCCAATAAATTCAAGAATCCTCTCATCAATATCAACCACAACTATTTCCTTTTCTGGAAAATAATAGGAAACTGCCAAGGAGGTCAGGTCATCATCTCCCAAAAAAAGAAGTGAACGAGTCTCAAACTCAGGCAAGGACTTCAAGTACTCAACCCGTTTTTCAACTGTAGAAAGGGTTGCATAAAACTGATCCAAATTCCTTTCAGGCTTTGGCCGCTCTTTTAAAAAAGGGAGGATAAACTCAGAAAACCTCATAAGAAAATTTTAAAGGATGTTTTCCAAAATAAGAAACAAAATGTGGGCAGAAAAAAGCACTGCTGCCTCCCACTTCTCAATCCTTCTTTTTGTAAGGGCAAAAATGTAGAAAAGAACCAACACAAGAAAGAGGATAAGGACAGAAACAGCATAAGATGAAAGGTCCAAAAACACAACTGGCCTTCTTAAAACTGAAAGAGCTATCACTAGGTTTGCATTGGTAATTAAAGAGCCCAAAATATCGCCAAAAAATATCTCCTCCTCTCCTTTAGCCAAGGCTGCTGTGGCAACAAAAAGCTCGGGCAAAGAGGTGGAAAGGGCCACAAAAACAAGGCCAGCCACAAAAAGGCTTAATCCAAGGTCCTCTGCTAAAGACATACTTAGCCTTACAATAACATCAGAGCCTAAAACTAAAACAATCAAAGATAGCACGACGCCGAAAAGGCCTTTCCAAAAGTGTGGTTGTAGAAAAGCTTTTTTAACCACCCTTAAAAACGAAAAAAGACCATGCTCAGTCTTTCTGCCAAACAAATAGACAGCATAAACAAAAAACATAAATGCAAGAAACAGACCATCAAAAAAAGATAATACTCTGTCCAAAACAAGCATAAACGGAAGCACAGTAGAAGTCAGAATCAAAAGTGCGCTTTTTCTGGAGAGATTCTCTTTGTTAACCTTGGCCACTTTTCCAGAAAGAAAAATTGCCAAGGGAACAACAAAAGAGAGGTTTGCAATGTTTGACCCAAGGGCATTTCCAATTGAAAGGGAAGGAACGTTTTCAAAACTTGAGCTTATTGCCACAAAAATTTCTGGCAAGGAGGTGGCCACTCCTGCAAAAATAGCTGCCATAAAAAATTTTCCCAAAAGCCCATCCTTTGTCATCTGCTTTAGACTGTATACAAGTCCTTCTGAGGCTTTGTATACTACAAAAGCTGTGGCAAAAAGTAGAAAGAGCTTAAACATTATACTCATAATATCTTAGCTTAACTACACGCTTTACCTTTGTCAAGTGAGGTAAAATAGTCTTATAGCCATGAAACCAAAAAGCATTTTTTTAATAATTGTTTCTCTTTTCCTTTTTTATTCACTTGCCAAGAGTTTATTTATCTTTAATGACCGTTTCAAAATTTACCAACGCCTAGAACAAAAGAAAAAAAAACTAGAAAAGAAAAAAGTTGAGCTGCAGACCAGGATTAAAAAAGCTGAAAGCCTTGACTATCTAGAGAAAAAGATAAGAAACGACCTACAGCTCGTCCTACCAAATGAAACCGTAGTAATTCTTTCCTACCCAACGCCAACTCCTGTAAAACCTACTCCCACTCCCCTCCCTATCCCCCTCCAATGGGTTGAGATTTTTAAATAACCGCGTTATAATAATAATATTTGGATAGAGTTGGCTAAACTAGCTGAACTAGGCAAAGCTGGTTAAAAGCTTGAAAGGTTGGGGGGGTTAAGATTTAGGTTTTTGTATTTAAGATTTTATTGTTTGGTTATTGGTAATTGGTCATTGGAATTTCTCTCTTTGCGGGGTAGTGTACGGCGCACAGGAGGCTCATAATCTCCTAGACCGGGTTCGACTCCCGGCCCCGCAACCGAAGCCCCGAACCGTGCCGAAGGCTCTGGTTCGGGGCGAAGGCCCTGCACCGTGCTTCGCCCTGGTGCAGGGCAAGAATATTTCTCTTAACCCATATGAACAAAAACTTTCTCCTCTCCATCATCGTTCCAGTTTACAATGAAGAAAAAAACATACCTGAGCTTTTGAAAAGATTAAAACCCATCCTTTCCAAGTACAATTATGAGCTCATTTTTGTGGACGACGGATCAACCGACGCCTCACCCCAGATTATCAAAAACCTCGCAAAAAAGGACAAAAGAATAAAGCTCATAAGCTTCCAGCGCAATTTTGGTCATCAGATGGCCTTAACCTGCGGGTACAAGCATGCAAAAGGAGACTGTGCTATTACGCTTGATGCTGATCTCCAAGACCCACCTGAGGTTATAGACAAGATGATTAAAAAGTGGCAAGAAGGATATGAAGTAGTCTATGGCCAAAGGCTTGACAGGCAAACCGACTCTTTTTTCAAAAAATCAACTGCACATCTTTTCTACAAGCTTATAAACTTTCTGTCTGATGTAGAAATCCCAGAACACGTGGCGGATTTTAGGCTTTTGGATAGAAAAGCAGTTAACTTTTTAAACTCCCTTCCTGAAAAGGCTAGATTTTTGCGCGGATTGGTTGCCTGGCCAGGGTTCAAATCGACAATTGTCCAATACAAAAGGGAAAAA
Source organism: Candidatus Microgenomates bacterium (assembly GCA_015491205.1). Taxonomy (GTDB): domain Bacteria; phylum Patescibacteriota; class Microgenomatia; order UBA1406; family GWC2-37-13; genus S141-128. Next base: position 8,933 of record WFWI01000025.1, read on the forward strand.
CGCTTTGCTGGAAAAACCCACTACAGCCTTTCCAAAATGATTAATTTTGCCCTTGAAGGAATAATTTCCTTTTCTGTAAAGCCTTTGCGGCTGGCAACCTATCTTGGATTTATTGTTGCCTTTTTAGGGTTTTTAGGAATAATTTATGCTATCGTAGGAAAATTCCTCTTTCCTGAACACTGGGTAACAGGCTGGACAGCTCTTTTTGTGGGCATTATGTTTTTAGGAGGGGTGCAGCTTATTACAATAGGCATAATTGGCGAATATATCGGGAAAATATACCAGCAGGTAAAAGGTAGGCCTTTTTATGTCATTAAAGAAAAGGTAAATGTATGAAAAGAAAACTAGGAGCCCTCTTAACACTCCTTGGCCTTTTGCTTTTGTTATACAGCCTTATCTCATTTTTAAAAGGAAAAGGGCAACCTGTTTCTCCTGTACCTTTGAAGGAAGGGGTCAAAGTAATAGAACTTTCCCCCACTCCTTAAGGATTAAAAAGATCAATCTCCAAAAGCGCATCAGGATTTCCTAAAAACACCTGGCCAATTATTCTAAGAATAAGATAAGCTGAAACAAAAACGAAAAGCCCAATAACAGCATACTTCATTGTTCCTTGAGCCTTCTTTACTTTCTCCTCGTTTCCAAAGGCTGTTAAATAATGATAGGCTCCAACAAGAAACATAACAAAAAGAATTAAAATAACCAGCCCACCAGAAAAGCGGATAAGGCGCGCTAACACCACCTCTACACAGGAAAGAGTGGGCACATCGCCATTCAAAAGGCAATCATTCCAATCAGGCGCTTGAGCGTAGACTTTAAACATACAAAAATTCTACACCCTTTTATGCTTTCTGTAAAGT
>WFWI01000026.1 GCA_015491205.1 Candidatus Microgenomates bacterium
AAATTGCAAAGGCCAATTGGAATTCTTCTTGATCTTCAAGGTGAAGAAATAAGAATGAATCTTTTGAAGGAATATTATGAAATCAAAGAAGGTGATGTTTTATATTATGTAGAACAAGGTGATAAAAGAGATTTTAAAGGAAAAGGTTTTTATTTTTCTCATCCAAAAGTTTTGGAGAGTTTGAAGGAGGGAGAAGAAATTTTGGTTGATGATGGAAAATTTCGTTTTGTTTTTCAAAAGGTTAATGGAAAAGCTGCTTTAATTTCAGAATCCTCAGGAATTTTGGGAGATAGAAAGACTGTAAATATTCCCGGTTCTGATTTTACTTTTGATAAGATAATCGAAAGAGATATTGAAGGCTTAAAGATTGCAGCAGAAGAAAAGGTGGATTTTTTAGCTATTTCTTTTGTTAAATTTGCTGAAGATATAAAGCGGATGATGAAGGAGCTTAAAAAATTTGGTGGAAGTTCCTACCCTATTTCAAAAGTTGAAACCCGTGCTGCTATTGACAGATTTGAGGAAATATTAAAAGAATCTTTTGGAGTGATGGTAGCCCGGGGAGATATGGCAGTTGAGACCTCAATGGAGGAGATGCCCTATTTTCAAAAACAACTAGTTGAAGAGTGTATTAAAAAAGCAAAACCTGTAATTACCGCTACTCAGATGCTTGAGTCGATGACCCAAAACTTTTTCCCAACCCGGGCAGAAATTTCAGATGTGGCCAATGCTGTTTATGATTTAACTGATGCTGTAATGCTCTCTAACGAAACAGCAGTAGGTAAATATCCAGTACGTACAGTTGAGGTAATGTCAAAAATTTTAGCTTTTAATGAAAAAAAGAATAAAGTAGATAGTCGAGCTCGGTTTAATTTTGAGCTTTCAGATCAGGAAGAGATTATAGTTGATTCAGCTTATGGGCTGGAGTACAGATTCCGCGGGCAAAAAGATGGAATAAAAGCTTTTGTAGTTTTTACCCATACAGGAAGGACTGCTAGACTCCTTTCCCGCTACAGGCCCTTAGTGCCAATTTATGCGTTTACGCCGTCAGAACGTGTAGTAGGAGGATTGACGATTAGTTTTGGAGTTGAGCCTTTCCTTTACCCTTCTCTAGGAGAAAGGCGCAGCATAAGGGATGAGGATGTGGCAGGAGTCTTAAAGTTTCTGATAGAAAAAGGCAAGCTTTCTTCAGGTGATAGAGTAGTAGTGCTTCACGGCGATATTTTAGCGGTTGAAGGAGGTACTTCAACAGTGCGGATTGTAAAGGCATGAAAATGCGCAATTTTGCCATCATTGCCCACGTTGATCATGGCAAATCTACTTTAGCTGATCGCTTTTTGGAGCTTTCTGGAGTTTTAAAGCCAGGAGAGCACCCGGAGCAGTTTTTGGACAGAAACCCAATCTCACGCGAGCGGGGGATTACCATAAAGCTTGCTCCAGTAAGCTTTGTTTGGAAGGGCGTAAAGTTTAACCTTATTGACACTCCGGGCCATGTTGATTTTTACTACGAGGTTGATAGAACTTTATCCTGCGTGGAGGGCGTGATTTTGCTTGTTGATGCAACACAAGGCATACAAGCTCAAACTGTCTCCAACACTTTCAAAGCTTTGGAAAAGGATTTAGTGATTATTCCTGCTATCAACAAGATTGATTCTCCCAATGCAGAAGTTGAGAAAGTTAAAAAGCAGATTCAGGAGTTTTTAGGGGTTGATGCTTCTCAAATTTCCAAGATTTCAGCCAAAAAAGGCTGGGGTGTTGAGGAGCTTTTGGAGAGGGTGGTAAAGGAGGTTCCTTCTCCTAAAATTGAAAAAGGTCCTTTTAAAGCCTTAATTTTTGACTCTTATTATGACACCTACAAAGGAGTGATAGGCTTTATCCGGGTTTTCTCAGGTGAAATAAGAGCAGGAGAAAAGGTGAAATTTTTAGCTACAGGAGAGGAGACATTGGTTCAAGAGGTTGGAATTTTCACACCTGATTTAAGACCGGTTGAGGTTTTAAAAGAGGGAGAAATAGGCTATATTTGCACAAACCTTCGTGAAATACGAAAGGTGAGGGTGGGAGATACAGTCGCTTTGGCAGGAGATGATAGAGCCTCTCCCCTACCCGGGTACAAAAGAGTGAAACCTATGGTCTATGCTTCAATTTTTCCAGTTGAGACTCAGGCGTTTGAAGATTTGAAAAAAGCAATAGAAAAGCTTTATTTAACTGACTCTGCTATAGAATATCAGCGGATATACAGCAAAGCTTTGGGCTCTGGTTTTAGAGTTGGTTTTTTGGGAGCTTTGCATGCAGATGTTGTAAGGGAGCGTTTGGAGCGAGAGTTTGGCTTGGAGCTTGTTTTAACTCCGCCTCAGGTTGATTTTCAAAAAAAAGATGACAAATTTTTTGAGCCTTATGCAAAAGTGACAATAGTCTCTCCTCAAGAATATATTGCCAAAATAACAGAAATTGCAAGAAAGCGCAGAGGAAAGCTTTTGTCAATGGATGTAAAAGATTTTGCGATTTTAGAGTATGAGATGCCGATCTCCTCTATGATTGGCGGTTTGGGAACAGGTATGAGCAGTCTTTTTGAGGATTTGAAAACAGTATCCTCAGGTTATGCTTCCTTTGATTGGGAGTTTATAGGTTATAAAGAAACTCAAGCTGATGAGATGCAGATTTTAATTCACGATGAAGTTGTGGAAGAGTTTAGCATAATTGTCCCGCAGGAAAACGCCCAGCGGGTAGCAAGGGAGTATGTGGAAAAATTAAGAAAACTTATTCCTCGTCAGCTTTTTGAGGTTAAAATTCAGGCAAAATATAAAGGAAGAATTTTAGCCTCAGCCCGAATTGCGCCCTACAGGCGCGATGTAACAGCTCCTTTATACGGAGGCGACAGAACTAGAAAAGATAAGCTTTTGAAAAAGCAAAAGGAAGGAAAAAAAAGGCTGAAAGCAATTGGAAAAGTCCATGTGCCGAAGGAAGTGTTTTTGAAGCTTTTCAAAGGAAGTAGTTAATCTTTTAACTTTTAATAACAGAGTTTAATATAATAAATTTTAGTCGTGGAAGACGAAAAAAATCGAGATATAGAAGCACATAAGCAAGTTGAACAACTTAGAAGGATTTTAGAAATATTGAATACTCACGGTATAGATTATTATGTTGTAGGATCGTTAGCCAGAATTGCGTATATACAAAGTTGGCAGTCTCGGAGAAATTCGTCAGAGGGTAAATCTACTCCTTTAAATATTCCTTGTGAAGCTTTTGAAAAATCTTCTCCAGAGATTGATCTTTTAATTCCAGATAGAGAGCAATATGAAGAGGCTAAAAAAATATTAGATATACCTAGTCTATCAGTAAAGGTGGACTTAAGTTTATCGAATTTTTTAAGGAGAGAGGATGGTAAATTTTTTTTGACCCATGGAGGAGTAAGAATTCCAGTTGAAGGAAAACTTTTTGAACCTGTAGTGTTTGATATTGAAGGGACAGAATTTCGAACTCTTAAACCTGAAACACTGCTTCACACTTATGTTTTTGTTGGTGGACCTTTTAGAGAGAAAGATTGGACTAATGCTTTAGAATTTGCGCGAGCAATGAGAAAACAAAAAATTGTGTATGATCACTCGGAATATGAGCCATTTCACAAATTTGGAAGAATAAGATGGCGAAATTCTCCATTACGTAGAGTTCAATACGCGTGGCGTATGTTGATAAATTCTATGCCTGAGGATGTGAGAAAAAGGGTACTGCAGGTTTATAATTTTACTCCGATTAGATTATTAAGAAGTATGTTTAATAAAATGGAAGAAGCTACTTGTGGTGTTTTAGCTGAAGGAAATTTGAGGATGGAAGGTAATGAAATCACTGTTGAGCGAAATGCTACAATGATTCAGTCTGATGTACTATTATCTTCTACCAAAACTCCTGTTTCAAAGGGAGCTTAATTGTTGTGTTTGTTTCTTGTTGTGTTTGTTTCTAACAAGTTTCTTTATAACCGTTTATGGAATAACAGTGTAAATAACATGAGTGGTTGATAACTAATTTAATTTGGAGAAGGTATTTTTTTAGAAATGTTTAAAGTAAACAATTAATCTTTTATGCCTGATATTTTGTTTTTTTTAAAACGTTATTGCACTAGCTTTTCTGAGGTTTTATTGCTTTTAAGGCATCTTTTAGTTTAACTTCCAGGTTCTGGATGTTTTTGTAAATGACTACTTTGTCACAAACCCCTTTGACCGTAGTTGAAATAGGAGCGTCTGGCTTTTTTAAGTAAATTATAGGTATATTTAGGGCCTTAGCGTAACCCACTTCTATTCCAATGCCTATTTCCTTATAGGAAACTTCTGCAATTAAAATAGAGCTTTTTCTGATTACCTTTAAAGCATCAGCCATAAGCTTCTTAGGAGAAGGATTTTTATGTTTATAATCCTCCACAAAGCAAATTGGCTTTAAATTAAAAACCTGAAGAGCTTTTTTTATAGCATTAATCTCTTCCTTAAACTCTCCTCTGTGTTCAAAGCTTACTGAGATGAAAGCTAATTGTTCTTTTTTAGCCATTTACTATTTTATAAAATTGTGTGTCTGAGGATGTTTAAAAGTAGTTTAATAAATGCTTCCTCTAAAGTTTATTTCATGGATATAAATTGTGTTGTCTTCTTTAACTGCTTCAAAGATTACGCGTATCTGTCCTACTCTTAGCCTAAAAGAATTCTTAGTTCCCGCAAGTTTTTTGACGTTTAGCTCTTTAAATTCAGGAAAATCTTTTAATTTGGAAATTTTTTGAAGAAGTAATTGTCTTTCTTTTGAGGTAATTTTTTTCAAAAATTTCAGAGTTCGAGGATGGAATTTAATTTTCATTCTTCTTTTAACAATTTTTCCATTTTTTCAAAAGAAATCCATTCTGTTTTATCTTTGTCTTCTTTTTCATATTCTTGTGCTTTTAAAGAA
>WFWI01000027.1 GCA_015491205.1 Candidatus Microgenomates bacterium
GATTAGGATTTATTTATTTTTACTTTAATTCCTGGTTTAGGGAAGTTAAAAAGTTTATTAGCGTTTCCTTTGTCCTTATCAGAAAAAGTTAATCTTACTGCCAATTCCAAAAATGGATTATCAGGTCGGCCTGAGGATCCTGGGTAAATAACTAAAATTCCTGGCTCTCGGCCAAAAAGATTGTGGGTATAAATTGCCTTTTTATTTATGCCGTTTATTTCAACCTCTACCTCATCGTTGTATTCAAACTTTCCCTTCATATACTCGTGTGGAATAGTGGTTTTTATATTGCCATAATTGTCAATGTGGCCGACAACATGATCTTTAAACTCTGGAATTAAATTTTTATCCACCACTTCCATCTCAAGCTCATTTTCCTGGTACTGCATAAAATGGGCAAGCACGCGCGCATAATTATCCCTTGATCTAAACTGGCTTCCTTTATCAAGAGTGCTGTAGTAATAAGCAACTTCAATTTTGTCTTTTATAAAGGAGAAACAGTAGCCAGCGTTTGGGCCAAGCACATAAATACCTGAAACAAGTTTTATGATCAATCCTTTTGCCCCTTCAGCTTCCTCTACTCCTTTTTTTGTTTGAGTTCGCGGATCAGTATTTACAAAAAACAAGGTTTCTTCTGGGTGGCCGTAGCGTTCTACTGTATTTGTAAGCTGCATTAGAAGAAATCCGGTGTGTACCGTTGAGGGTTTGGAGTGAACAAAGTCTATGTTTGCTGAATTTTTTGTTAAATATCCTTCTATGGCAATCTTAACCTCTTGTCGGGCTAGATCATCCTCAGCGTAGTCTGTGATTGCAATAAGTTTTCTCATAGAATTTTGGATGATAGCATATGATTTAAAATTTTGCAAATATTTTTTATACTTGTAAGATACAAGTCTATGTTAAAGGTAATTTGTGGTGAAAATGAGGTTGCTTCACGGGAGCGTTTTGCAGCTTTGAAAAAAGAGTTAAAAGAAAAGGGATATTTAATAATTGAACTTGACCCTGCAAACTTTTTTGAAAAAATTGAGTCGTTTAAAGAGACTCCAGGTCTTTTTTCTCCCAAAGTAGCCTTTTTTGCGGAAAACACTGTAAAAAAGTTCTCACGTAGAACTCAGTTTAAAAAAGTACTCTTGGAGTTTGCAGAAGACAAGGACAAAACACTGATAATTTGGGAGGCTTTGACAGCTCGAGAATTAACAGTAGTGGACAAAAAATATATAGAGGAGTTCAAATTTCCAGAAAATGTCTTCCAACTATTAGATGCTTTTTACCCTGGTAACTTTAAAAAGTTTCACAATTTGCTTTTTAAAGTAGAAGGAAGAATGCCAGAGTATTTGTTATTTTATCTTTTGGTAAAGAGAGTACATCAATTAGCCGTGTTGAATTTTTCCGGCGATTTAAAACTACCCTCTTGGCAGCTCAAAAAGCTCAAGTTTCAAGCAAGCAAGTGGGAAAAAAACAAGCTTCTAAAAGCCATCGAAGGATTATATAAAATCGATGTACGGTTAAAAACAAGCTCTACTCCCTTTTCTTTTGTTGATTCGCTTGACATTTTAGCTAGTCTTGTTTTATGATACTATCATATGAAAATTAATCCTAAAATTTTTAAGGCCTACGATATAAGAGGTATCTATCCACAAGATTTAAATGCTGAAATAGCCCAAAAGGTAGTACAAGGAATTCACCGCTTCTTTTCCGAGGCTTTGGAAAAGCAGGTTTATACTGTAGGAATAGGTCGGGATATGCGGCTTTCTTCACCAGAGATTTATGAAAGTGTAAAGTCCACATTGGAAAGATACGGTTTAAAAATTCATGACCTTGGGCTTGTGTCCACGCCAGGAATTTACTATGCAGCTTTAAAACTTAACCTTGACGGAATTATTCAAATAACAGCTTCTCACAATCCAAAGGAGTACAACGGCTTAAAGTTTTTGATCCGAAGAGGCGACAGGTTAGTTAAAGCCTCAGGTAAATTTGGGATTCCAAAGGTCAAAGACTACGTTCTTTCAGAGGATTTTCTACCTTTTTCAAATAAAAAGGGTGAGATTATAAAACAGGAAAATTTTGATAAGGTTTTTGTGGAGGACACTTTGAAGTATTTTGGCTCTTTTGAGCCGCCTAAGATAAAGGTGGTTGTTGACACTGCCAATGCAATGGGAGTTTTGTTTTTAAAACCACTTTTTGAAAGGCTTGGGATGAAAACAATTTTCATAAACGAAGAGCTTGATGGTAGTTTTCCAAGCCACGAGGCAGATCCTTTAAAGCCCAAGAATTTAAAGCAGCTACAGGAGGAAGTTTTAAAACAAAAAGCTGATCTTGGGATTGCGCCAGATGGCGATGGAGACAGGATCTTTTTTGTTGGTGAAAAAGGCGAGATTATTCCACCAACGAGGATTACTTCTCTTGTTGCAAAAAAAGTCTTTGAAGAAAGAAAAGGTAAAAGAGCGGTTGTTGATGTGCGCTATGTAAGAAATGTGCAAAGAATTGCAGAGGAGTTTGGAGGAGAGATTATTTTGACGCGCGTTGGCCACGCTTTTATCACAGAAAAAGTAAATGAGACAAAAGCTTTTTTTGCAGGCGAATCCTCTGGACACTATTATTTTTATGACTTTGGCGGTGGAGAAAACTCGCTTCTTCCTCTACTCTACCTTCTTAAGGAAGTTTATGAAACTGGAAAATCAGTTTCTCAAATTATTTTCTCCCTTTCCTTAGTATATGAATCAGGAGAGATTAATTTTAGGATTCCGGAAGGCAAGACAAGTCAAGAGGTATTTAACTCGGTTGAAAAGCGATTTTCAGATGGAAAGGTGGTAAAAATTGATGGATTGACTGTGGAGTTTGAAGAGTGGAGGTTTAATTTCCGTGCTTCTAACACAGAGCCTCTTATTAGGCTAAATTTGGAAGCTGATGAAAAGGAGATTTTGGATCAAAAGCTACAAGAACTGCTTGACTACCTAAAATCCTTAGGAGTTACTCCAGTGGATTAATATTAGCTACTAGCTACCAACTACTAACTACCACCTACCAAATTTGATACAATATTTCCTGTCATGTCCGATAATATTGAACTTTCGGAATATACAAAGGCGTTAATTGAAACTTTAAAATCACTGCCAGTTAAAAAGCCCGTAGATGATCTAAATGCTTTGGAGGTCTCCCCTACTGCTTCTTTTTTTGGTCTTTTGTATGAGAAGATTCGCAATGCAATAGAGTACAGGGAGGAAAGCTTAATAAGGCGAGCTGCAATTGAAAGGATTTTAAAACGGCGCTGGCTTTTAAATCCCAGTCTTGAAGGTGAGGCAGAAAATATTCTGCGCGAGCTTTTATGGGCGCGTTATTTTCCTCCAGGAAGCTTAAGCGAGGATGATGTTGAAAAAGTCCAGCAAATTTTAGATAGATATTTAGTTTTTATCAAAAAAATTATAGCTGGCAGAGATCAGAAAACCAAGGAGACCTTCACCCAGTTTTTAATCTCCCTTTTAACTTGCGAAATTGAGGAAATTTTAGCCCCTCAGGAAGCTTTGAAGCGAGAGTATTATATGTATTTCATCTTTCAAGTGCTAAAAGGCAAAGTAAAGCTTGTGGATGAAAAGGATGAGTCTTTAAGGGATCTTTACGTTTTTCTTGCCGTGGATAAGTTTTATTTCAAAAGCGACAAGAATTATCTAAGATACCATCTTTTTAAACTTCTTCATGGAAAGCTCAGCGAAGCTTCAGAGGAAAAATTGCAAAAACTAATTTTTTCCTTTCCTGAGATTTTTGATTTTATTGAAAAAAGTTTGGACTCAGCCTATATAGACAAGATTGGTAAATTAGTCAAAAAAGAGAAAGCCGCCTTCTTGATTCTGGAGGAAGTTTTGGAAACCAACAAGGACAATTTAGAGGAGGTTTTAACCTCAAAGTCAGAGCTTGAAAGGGTGGTTGATGATTTGTGCAGCAAAAACTACGAAAGGACAAAGGAAAAAGTCAAAACTGCAGCAATAAGGGGCTTTATTTATATTTTCCTGACAAAAATGGGTTTGGCGCTTATTTTAGAATATCCTCTTTCACTCTATCTTTATGGAAAGGTTGACTATTTTACTTTGTCAGTAAACTCCCTTTTCCCACCTTTTTTGATGTTTGCTATAGCTGTGTTTACAAAAACACCAAATAAAGAAAATACAAAGCGAATTTTTGAAAGGATTGTCCACTTTATTGACAAATCTCCTCAATATGAGAAAAAAGTAGCTCTAATAACTAAAAAGCCGAAAGAGAAAAATCCAGCCTTAATTTTTGCCTTTACTGTATTTTATGGTTTGACCTTTGTAGCAACCTTTAGCTTGATCTTTTATATTCTTGATCTTTTAAGGTTTAATCTTATCAGCAAGCTTATTTTTGTGTTTTTCGTAAGCCTGGTTAGCTTTTTTGGCTATAGAGTGCGCCAGATTGCCAAAGAATACTTTTTGGTTTACAAACAGCCCCTTTACCAGCCGCTTGTTGATTTTTTCTTTATGCCTATTTTGTCAATTGGTAAAGCTTTAAGCCAGGAGATCGGCCGGTTTAACTTTTTAATAGTTTTTTTCGACTTTATCATCGAAGCCCCATTCAAACTGAT
>WFWI01000028.1 GCA_015491205.1 Candidatus Microgenomates bacterium
AGGTATCTGATTTAAAGACAGCTTATAAAAATAGTCTATTTCGTTTTCTATCAAGCTATTTTTGTCTTTTGAGCGATATTTAACTTTTCCCAAAAAAGTAATTTTTAGATCCTTTTTTACTTCTGCCTTCCACTCTCGCTCTAAACTTTCCTTAATGCTGGCAATATCGTCTACCAACTTGTTATTTTTGTAATACGGATGGGAGGAAAAGGAAAGGTCAAAGACTCCGTCAAAAACAGGGTGTTTTCTAAACTGCAGGATAACGTGGGATTTGTAAAGGATAACTGCAGTAAAGCCTCTGTGCAAAAGGCCTTTTTTGTGAACCTCCCAGCGCTCTCCTTTTCCTACTGTTTCTCCGCTTTTATCCACCACTGGCAAATATATTTTTTTTCGATAGTAGGCAAGCATTTGAAAATATAAGAAAACTCAAAACTCAAAGCTCAAATGTCAAATCCACAGCTTAAAATTCAAAACTTAACTTAAATAAAATATAGATTTAAGATTTGAGTTGTGGTTTTGAGTTTTGAGATTTGAGCTTTTATTTATACTCTTCTCTTCCCATTATACTCTTTTTCAAAGTCATATAATCTGCGTATTCGATTGAGGCGCCTATTGGCAAGCCGTAGGCAAGCCGGGTGATCTTCACTTTTTTCTCAAGTTCCCTTATCCTGTCCCTTATATACATTGCTGTTGCCTCGCCTTCCATATCAGGGTTAGTCGCTAAAATCACTTCTTTAACTTCGTTTTCCTTGATTCTGTCAATTAATTCTTTTAAATAAATATCCTCAGGCCTTATGTTGTTTAAAGGATCAATCCGGCCATGAAGCACGTGATAAACTCCCTTGTATATTCCTCCGTTTTCAAAAGATAGAAGATCAAGCGGGCTTTCAACTACCAAAATTGTACCTTTGTCTCGATCCTTATCCTGGCAAATTGGACAGATCTCCTCTTCTGACAGACTAAAACAGATTTTGCACTTTTGTGTCTTTTCTTTTAAAGCAGCGATATTTTGGGCAAACTCTTTCAAATCTTCTTCTGGCAACCGTAAAAGGTAAAGGGAAAGCCTATTTGCTGTTTTTTCTCCTATTCCAGGCAGTCTTTGCAAAAAATCCGAAATTTTTCTTAAAGTATCAGGCAGCCTCATAAACTAAACTTGAATTACTGTTATAACAATAAGCGGAGATCGACCTTTTTCTTGCAGGAAAAGAGAGGTTAAAGCATCCTTTATTTCTTTTCGTAAAAGATTTATGTTTAAGCTTTTACCTTTTTTAGGTTTTAGAATTCTTTGGATAAGAGAAGTTGCTTTGTTGAAAAGATCTTTTTCAATCGGTTCAAAAACAAATCCGCGAGAGATTATTTCAGGTTTTTTAATAAGCTTTCCTTGTTGGTTTACTAGCAACACAACATTTACAAACCCTTCTTTAGCCAATGTCTTTCTATCTTGCAAAACAACATTTCCAACATCTCCCACTCCCATAGCATCTACAAAGACATTTTTAGTTTCAATCCTCTCACCTTTGTAAGCTTTGCCTGGCTCAAACCAGACGGTTTGACCCTCTTTTAAAAGCAGAATTTTGTTTTTGTCAAAAGAAAGCTCGCTTGACATATACTTTTGGTAAACGTACTGATGTCTTAAAGTTCCTCCTATTGGAATAATGTATTTGGGTTGAGTAAACCTTACTAGAAGCTTTAAGTCCTCTTGGTTTCCATGGCCGGAAGCATGGAGTTGCTCGTGAATATTGGAGTAGACAACGTCAGCCTTAAGCTCAGAAAGCTGCTCGATTAAGGCATAAATTTGGCTTTCGTTGCCAGGTATTGGATCTGAAGAAAAAAGCACTTTATCCCCGCTTGTGATCTTAACATAGGGATTTCTACCATTGGCAAGCTTTACCAAAGCTGAGTCAAACTGGGCCTGAGAGCCGGCTACAATAAGACAAAGTTTATGAGGTGGATAACTGGGGATCTGTTCTTCTCTAATCACTAAGCGATCATAAAGTGGTAGGTAGCCTAAATTTTTAGCTATTTTTGTTGAAGTTTTCATAGATCTTCCCAAAAACGCTACTTTTCTGTTTAATTTTGCAGCTGCATCCATGCACTGCCTTATTCTGGAGATATTTGAGGAAAAAGTTGTCATAATAAACTTACCTCGAGTTTTTCTCATCTCTTCTTCAAAAGTGGCTCCTACTGCTTTTTCTGAAAGAGTCAAGCCTTCCCTTTCTATTCCCAAACAATCTGTCAAAAGGCACAAAATTCCCTCTTTTCCAGCCTTTAAAATCTTGTAGAAATCAGGGGGCTTTTCATAAGGCGGTGTGAGATCAAATTTAAAGTCAGATCCATGATAAATTGTGCCGACCGGAGTTTTTATGACAATATGGGCTGTATCAGGAATTGAATGAGTAAGGTGAATATAGGAAATTTCAAAATCTCCAAGATAATAAGGCTTGCCATACTTTACTTCTTCTACTGTGGCCCGTATTCCAACCTCTTGAAATTTGGATTCTAAAAAGACTTTTGTAAGCTTTGTTGCATAAATCTTAGGCTTTCCTAAAGCTTCAAAGTGAAAAGGAAGGGCTGAAATGTGATCCTCGTGGCCGTGGGTTAAGAGTACGGCCCTTATATAGTTTTTCTTATCCTTAAGGTAGGAAATGTCGGGAATTACAACATCTATCCCAAGCTCTTGTTCTTCAGGAAAGCCAATTCCGCAGTCGACAATTAAAATATCCTGCAGCTTTCCTGCCCGATAGATTTCATACACGTACATGTTTTTAGTAACATCCGTAGTCCCGCCTAAAATAACCAGTCTGACTTTATATTCTCCTTTTTCTCTCATAGGTGTTTAAGCTCCTTTGCAAGAAGAGCAGCTACTGAAACCTCTTCTAACTTTTTGAATTTTTGATCCTCCAAAAGGCTTATTGTATCAGTTGTGAAAATTTTCTCAAGGGGGCTGTTTTCAAGCTTTTCTGGTGCTTGTTTTGAAAAATCATGGTGAACAATAGCTGCCAAGGCGAATCTGGCACCAGAGGCAAGGCAAAGCTCTGCAGCGTTTACAAGCGTGCTACCTGAGGTAATAATATCATCTACCAAAATTACAATTTTTCCTTTCACATCACCATAAATTCCAACAGCTTTTGAAACATGGATTTTTGCCAAATTTCGTCTTTTTTCCACAACAGTTAGTGGAAAATCAGAGGTGTTGAAAAAGGATTCACCAAATTTTCTGGCTCTTTCAACTCCTCCCTGATCTGGAGAGACTATTGCAATGTTTTCTATGTCAGCGTTTATTCCTTTGTTGGAAAGATATTCTTTAATCTTCTCAGCCAAAAGAGGAAGGGCAGTCAGATTTTTAAAAGGTATGGAAAATACCCCTTCTGTTGCTTCATCGTGAAGGTCCACCACGTAAATTTTTGAAAAGCCTATGGATTCTAAAAATCTTATTATTACATTAGCTGAAACACACTCGCCTTCCCTGTGCTGGATGTTCTGGCGAGCATAGCCAAAATAAGGGATGACTCCAATTACCTTTTTCGCTTCCGAGCGCTTTAGGGCATCACAAAAGAAAAAAAGCTCCATTAAATGGGTATCAGTTGGGTTGGAGGTTGATTGGATAACTACGCAAGTTTGATCTTTTACGTCTTCTTCTATCCTTACTCTGACCTCAGAATTAGCAAACCTGACTATTTCCGTCTTTGAAAGTTTTATATTTAATTGTTGAGCTATTTTTTCAGCAAGCTTTTGATTGGAGGTGCCACTAAAAAGTTTTATCATCGTCCTCTTTTAGCCTTGGGAAATTTGCAAAAGTTTGCGAGCTGCGAGCTCTTGGGTTTTTTTTACAGCTTCATTTATGGCTTCAGCTATGCGGGGTTCATAAACTCCATCAACTATTATTTCCAAGATTTGTTGATCACCGCGCATTCTAACTACTACACCATTTTTCTCAACAGTAACCTCCTCTTGTTGTAGGCTTTGTTGTAATTTTTTAGATTGCTCCTGCAGCTTTTTTAAGTTGTTTGCAATATCAAATGGGTTAATCATGGAAACTATTATAAAAACTTATAAGGGCAAGTTCAACTGGTATTAATTCAACTGGTGTACTTTTCAGTTGGGCGTAGGCCTCTTGAAGAAATTTAATCAAAAGGGCTATTTTTTTTATCTCAATTTTGTCTTCTTTCTCAACCGCTTCAATAAGCATTTGTTTTAAAGTCTGCAAGGAGTTTATAAGCAAGGTTTTCACATCACCTCCTGTTGTATAAAACTCATCAAGCCATTTTAAGGCTTCTTTAACTTTTCCTTGAAGGACAAGCTCAAGAAAGTAGTTTTCGCTTTTAACGCCCAAATACTCCTTTATTTCCTCAAGCTTTGTTTTGTTCATAAGCACCAGCTCTTCCAAAATTTTGGCTGCATCGCGAAAGGATTTGTTAGCAGCCTTTGCAATAAACTCCAAAGCTTGCTTTTCAAGTTTTATATTTTCACCTTTGCAAATTCTCTCAAGCATATGGACAATATCTTTCTCCTCCACAGGTGAGAAATTGAAAATCATACAACGGGATTTTATGGTAGCTGGAATCTTTTCAGGGTTGGTGGTTGCCAAAATAAAAATGACTTGTTCTGGCGGTTCCTCCAAAGTTTTCAAAAGGACGTTGAAAGCATCCTGAGTGATCATGTGGGCCTCATCTATGATAAATACCCGAAAGCGGCTGTGCATTGGTGTGAAAAAACTTTCTCTTATAAGATTTTTAATCTCCTCTATGCCCCTGTTTGAAGCAGCATCAAGCTCGAGTACGTCAGGCGAGCTGTCCTTGTCAATAAGCTGGCAGGAAGCACATTGATTACAAGGATCTACCTCATCGCCTTTTTCAGCAAATTTGTTATTTTGACAATTTACAGCCTTGGCTAAAATTCTGGCAGCAGAAGTTTTTCCAGTTCCCCTTTCGCCAATAAACAAAAATGCATGGGGCAGATCTTTTGAAGAAAGGGTTGAGATTAAAAGCTGTTTTACCTTTGTATTGTCAAGTTCTTTTAAGCTTTTTGGCCTATATTTTAAATAGTACATTTAGCGCGTGCTCGAGCAAAAACTTAATAATCTTGTCAACAGGTTTTTCCTTTTCTGCAGCCATAAGAACAGCTGTTGGATAGCAGACAACTATTTCTCCTAAAAGAGATTCATCCTCTATCTTTTCCTGAATAGGAAAGGTTAAAACTGGCAATGCTTCATCCTCGCTCTTGTACCGGGCTGCCAGCTGCCTCATCTTGTTTTTGCCAACAAAAGCCACATTAAGCACAGTTTCTTCTCCTACTTTAATGCCTTTGTTATCTAGATATTCTCTAATTATTTTTCGTATAAAAGCTCTGTTTATCTTATAGCGCGATGGACAGACTATGTTTATTTTCATATGCAAAAATTTAATTTTCTTGCTGGGAGCGCAATCTCCTTAATCTTTTAGCTCTTTCCCATAGTTTTTTCTTCTCTTTCCGCCACAAGGATGGCTTTTTGTAAAAAAGCTTTCGTTTGAATTCCTCTACCACGTTTTCTTCTAAAAAAAGCTTGTTAAACCTCCTGAACAAAGAGTCTTTTGACTCTCCTTTTTCCTTTTTGACAACAACCATCTATAGCACCTCCTTTCAAAAAATCAAACTCTTATAATTTACCAAAGTTATTTATTTTATACAGAATTCAAATAAGTTGCAAGGAGAGTTGAAACTGGACGGAGCTGGACAAAGCTAGACAGAGGTAGACGAAACTAGTTAAAACTGGATGTAATTGAACAAAGCTGGCTGGAAGGTTAAAGGTTTAAAAGTTGGAAAGTTTTAAATTTTAAGATCAGCTTTAAGATTTAGGTTTTAGGATTTAAGATTAGTCAGGTTGATTAAGAAACCTGCGAGGTTGATACATTAGTTTTTAATATTTCAACCACCTCATTTATTCCAATTTTTGTTGGTTTTGCGCTTGGATTTTTTGCTGATCCATTAAGAAGCATTTTTTTTGATTCGTGCAAAAACCAAGTAGCAGATGGATCTTTTTCCTTAAGAATCTTATAAACATCAGTTAAGTTCACAGTTGATAAAGGTGAGGCTTTTATCCTTAAAAATCCTTTGTTTGGATCCTTTCTTACAACCACAGCGTAACCTGATTTTAGAGCATAACGGACAGTTTCTTCATTGCCTGAAACAATAGCAAAAGCCTTTCCCCAACAAGTTTTAAAAACCAATCCCTTTTTCACCTCTTCCTCTGCTTTAATTTTGTTTTTCATAACAAGCAAAAGTGCTTCCATAAAATTAAGAGAAATGTTTACTACCTCTTGACTGTTTTGAAGGTATAAATTCAAGCCTTCAATTATCTGGGGAATTAGAAGATCGTAGATATCATCGGTTGGGTTCTCAAGAGTTACTTCTTTGAAGTTATCAAAGAAATTTACCAGTTTAACAATTCTTTCTAAAGGTTTGATGTCGCGCTTTGGAAGAAGATTGTTTTTTTTAAGATGTTGAAAAACTTTTTCAGCTGCTGAAGTCTCACCTTGATTTTGATGATGATCAAATCTTCCTTTGCCTGTGTCAACGTGTACTACATTTGGGTCAGAGTCAGGAGGTTTGTTCTCAAAAGTGCATCCAGCAGAAACAAATTTTATTTCAGCTGTCTTGAATCCAGGAAGATATCTTTTCACCAGCCAAACAGCAGCTACTGCATCAAAATCTGGCCATTTATGAGTAACAATTATTTTTTTTGCCATAAGCTTTTTAATAGCTTCTGCCAATAATCCAACGCTGAGAAGCAGATTTGCCACAAAAGGCGCATTTAGCCTTTTCTTTTTTCTCCATCTCCTCAAGCTCTAAAACGCGGGAAGTAGCCTTTGTTTCTGCCTTTAGCTTTGCCTCACAAGTTGGGGATCCACACCAAAAGGCTTTAACTAGTCTTTTGCTCTCAATTGCTTCTACAAGCTCGCCTTTTGATTTTACCTCGACTACAAACTGCGAAACTTTTTCCCTTGACTTTTCAAAAAGCTTAGTTTGAATTTCCTCTAAGAACTTCTCCAGATTTTTCTCAAACTCCGAAAGTTTAACTAGTTTCTTTTCAAGGCTGTGCCTGAAAGCCAAAAGTACTGAATCATTCCTAAGCTCCTTTGAACCAACCTCAACCCTCAAAGGCACTCCTTTTATTTCCCAGTCGTTTCGCTTCCAGCCCAAGGTTTTATCAGTCCTCCAGTCAGTTTTAAATCTTATATTCAAAGAAGCAAGTATTTTCTCTATTTTTGCAACATAATCTTTAAGTTCAGAACTTGGAGAATTGTCAAAAACAGGTAAAATAACCACCTGAATTGGAGCAATTTTAGGCGGCAGTACCAGGCCATTGTTGTCTCCATGGGAAAGGATAAGACCGCCAATTGAACGGGTTGAAAGCCCCCAGGAGGTTTGCCAAGGGTAAACAAGTTGGTTTTTTTCGTTTAAGATTTGAATTTCAAAGGCTTTAGCAAAATTCTGGCCCAGATTGTGAGAAGTTGCACCCTGAAGCGCCTTGCCGTTTTCGATAAAAAGCTCAATTGTGTAAGTCCTTTTGGCTCCAGCAAATTTTTCTGCTTCGCTTTTTATACCCGCAAAAACTTTTATAGCAAAATATTCCTCATAAAGTTTTTTGTACCAGCCTAAAGCTTTAAGGGCCATTTCTTCTGCTTCTTCTTCTGTTAAATGCACCGTATGCCCCTCCTGCCATAAAAACTCAGTTGTGCGAAGAAAAGGGTAGGTTCTTTTTTCCCAGCGTACAACATTGCACCATTGGTTAATCTTAAGGGGTAGATCTTTATAGGACTTAAGCCATCTGGCAAAGGAGGCGTACATTATTGTCTCTGAGGTGGGTCTTACAACAAGGGGAGTTTCAAGTTCCTCTCCTCCGCCGACAGTGACAATCGCAAGCTCTGGCGAGAACCCTTTTACATGAGTTTTTTCTTTTTCCAAAAGGGTATAGGGAATAAATACTGGAAAGTAAGCATTTTCTACCCCGTCCTCTTTTATCCATCGGTCAAATATACTTTGAATCCTTTCCCAAATTTTATATCCATAGGGCTTTATTATCATACAGCCTTTTACAGGTGCATAATCAGCCAGCCCTGCCAAAAAAATAACATCCAAATACCAGCGAGAAATATCTTTATCCTTTTTTGTTAAAGCTTTTTTTTCAATCATTTTTTTGTCTGAAACTGTTTGAAAATCCAAGCTTATCAAGCACTTTTCCAACTGTTTCCAAAGGCCCAGAAGAGTAGGTATCAATGACTAAATCGTAATATTTAGGGTCAAAAAAATTGTAGTTGCCGTAAATCTTTCTCCATTTGGCAAAGTTTTGCTCTTCCCTTTCTTTAATAAGCTTTTTAGCCTCTTCAACTGTTACATTATCCCGGTTTACAACTCTATCAATCCTTATGCCATCATCAGAGCAGACAAGCAACACCTTTAAAGTATTTTTCAAATCCCTTGCAACAAAACCAGCCAGCCACCCTTCAATAACCCAGTTTTTTTCTTTTGATAAAAGCTCGTAAACTTTGGCCTCAAGTTTTCTATCAAGTTCTTCTGATACAAGGGTTGCCACTGGAAACACGTTTTCTTTTGTAATCTCCCTGACTATCTGGCCGGTTGAACGAAACTTCCAACCTAAAGGCTGAAGATAAAATTTAAGATTGTTTAAAAGTGTGGTTGTACCTGTGGCTATACCACCCGAGATAGTTATGTTGTCATATTTAAACTTCATAGGCTTTTAAAAGAATCTTTTAATATCATAAATTGAAATAATTATAGCAAGCAAAATCAAAAGCATGAAACCTATAGCATTAAGCTTTCTTTCAAAATCCTTGTTTACCCTACGGCCACTTTTCCACTCATAAAGTACAAGGGCAATTCTTCCACCATCCAAAGCTGGAAAAGGAAAAAGATTGATTACTGCCAAATTTAAAGATAAAAGGGCTAAAAGCTCCAAGAAAGCATTTTTTCCAAGCTTTATAGCATCAGAGGTGATCTTGGCAATGCCAATAGGTCCTGTTACTTGAACGTCAGCCTTTTTAAACGTAATAATATCTCCTAAAGCAGAAAGCACCCCAACTACAATCCTTCCAGTTATTCTAAAACTCTCTACAAGTCCTTTGAAAGGAGCTTGATACCATGGGTAAGATTTTATTTCAAAGGATGTTATGACTATTCCCAAAGCCCCTTGGCCTTTGGGAGGATCTTTTCTTGGAACAACCCTCAAGCTTTTAATCTTTCCATTTCTTTTTATAGAAAGCTCAACTTCTTGACCAGCGTATTTTTTTACTGATTGAATAAGATCTCTGGTTGATTTTATTTTTAGAGTTTGATCTTTATAAGTCAAAGCAACTATCAAATCTCCTTTTTTAATTCCAGCTTTTTGAGCTGGAGAGTTCTTCTCAACCTTTTCAACAATTACCTTGTTTACAGGCACAGGTACTCCTTGGGTAAAAAGATAAGAAATAAGCAACCAAGCTAAAAGAAAGTTTCCTAAAACTCCTGCTGCCAGGATTGTAATTTTTTGCCAAGGTTTTTTAAAAATAAAAGCCCTATTTTTATCTTTTTTAACCTCCTCTTCTTCGCCATAAACCCTGACAAATCCCCCAAGGGGTATAAGATTTAAAGAATAAACAGTTTCTCCATATTTTATTTTTAAAAATGAAGGAGGAAAACCTATACCAAATTCTTCAACCTTTACTTTGTTTAATTTTGCAGCTAAAAAATGACCCAGCTCATGAACAAGGACTAGTATAAAAATGGCTACAAGAAAAGCTAAGATGTTCATGGTAAATTTTTGATTTAAGTTTATAAAGTGGTAATCTCCTCTATTTTCTTCTCTTTTATTTCCTCAATTCTTTCGTTTCGTTTTTTTGTAATCTCGTCAATCCTTTTAAGAAGTGAAAATTTAAGATCTTCTGTAATTTCTGAGTTTTCAAAAGCTATCCTTACTTTTTTTCTTATTGCATCCCGCGCTGAGCGCACTTTTACTCTGTGCTCCTCTACTATCTCACCAACCACTTTTACAAACTTTTGCCTTTGTTCTGCAGATAAGGGAGGAAAACGCAGGTATATAACCTGGCCCTGCACCTGAGGTTTTGCTCCAAGCTCTGCTTCCTGAAGTATCTTTTCTATATCCTGCAAAGTTGAAGGGTCAAAGGGAGCTATAATTAAAGTTTGCGGGTCTTGATTGGTAATTGTCGCAAGTTCTAAAAGCTTGAGCTTTGCAGAGCCTCCGTAAGTTTCAACCATCAGGTTCTCTACCAAGGCTGGTGTTATTCTCCCACTTCTTATAGACAAGAGTTCATCTTTTAAATTCTCAATTATTTTATCTAGATCCCTTTCAAATTGTTTTATTGCCTCCTCCATAGGAAATATTATTTTACTTGACCAACCTGCCAGCGTGCAACTCGAGAAAGAACAATGTTTTCTCCTAATTTTACAATTGCATTATCAATAAGATCCTTTATCTTTTTGCTTGGATCCTTTATAAACTCAAGCTCTAAAAATTCTTCCTTGTTTTTAAACTCGCTTGAGGCAGCTTGCATAGCAAGATCTTTCCCAAGGTCTAAAAACTCTTGATTGTTTGCTACAAAATCTGTTTGAGTAAGAAGCTCAACAAAGCCAGCAACCTTTC
>WFWI01000029.1 GCA_015491205.1 Candidatus Microgenomates bacterium
GGGATAGGCTTTGCTGATGTGAAGTTGGCTGTTAACATAGGCTTTTTGTTTGGTTTAAAAAAAGGTTTTTTGGTTTTGTATTTAGCCTTTATGCTGGGCGGGTTTATTGCTGTTTTGCTTCTTTTGACAAGGAAGAAGGGGTTAAAAAGTAAGATTCCTTTTGGGCCTTTTTTAGTTATTTCTATGTTATTTTTCCTCTTTTTCCAAGATCAGGCAGTTGATTTACTTTTGAGATTCTTTCTACTTCTTTCTCCTTAATTTCCATTTCTAACCCCGCAGGTTCGGAGCGGACGGTTATGACAATCTGTTCCGAACCCCGCAGGTTAGAAATGGAAAGATAGAGTTTTTCAGGAAATGTGGTAAAATAAAAAGATCTGCCGGTGTAGCTCAGTTGGATAGAGCGTCCCCCTCCTAAGGGGAAGGTCGCAGGTTCGAATCCTGCCTCCGGCACTGAGTTGGTAGTCAGTAGCTGGTAGCTAGTAGTTAGTAGATTTGGGTTGTGAAATTTGAATTATTCCTGAAGGTTTTTTCACGTAAACATTATAGAAGGAGGCTTATTTTAAAGACTCTGAGTAATTTTTTGATTTTGTCAGCTTTACTTGTTGTCTTTAGGATCTTTAGTCGTCCTGTTTTTTATGAAGCAAGGTATTTTTTTGATAACCTTTTAGGAGTAAAGTATGAGGTTGTTGCAGAAGAAGATAGGCCTGTAGTTAGAGGGGGTTTGTCTAAAGTTTTAAAGGACAGGAACATAAAGCTTCTTGTTCCTCCTGATGAAAACTTTTCTATTGTTATACCCAAGATTGCAGCAAAAGCAAAAGTTATTCCCAACGTGGATGCTACAGATGAGAAGGCTTATCTCAAGGCTTTGAAAAAAGGTGTAGCTCACGCAGCTGGAACTCGTTTTCCGGGTGAAGGAGGCCATATTTATCTTTTTGCACATTCCACCGATTACGTTTGGAATGTTGGGACTTACAATGCAGTATTTTATCTTTTGTATAAGCTTGAGCCAGGGGATGAGGTGTATATTTTTTACAAGGGCAAGCGCTATGTTTACAAGGTTATTGGTAAAAAGATTGTAGAGCCAGAGCAGGTTGAATATTTAACTCGCAAGACAAACAAAGAGTTTTTGACTCTTCAGGCTTGTTGGCCACCAGGGACGACTTTAAAGCGAATTTTAGTGTTTGCTGTTAGAAAATAATTAGGGTTATAAGATAAAGTGATATAATTTAAGCTTATGAGATTTTTTTCAAAAATAGCTTTGGCAGGCTTTTTTGGAGCATTGTTTGTGTTTATAGTCCTTTATGCAAAAGGCTATAGGTTGAATCTAACTTCAAAAAAGCTTGAGCCGACAGGAATTATTGCAGTTTCAGCTTTTCCAAAGGCCTCATCTGTTTATGTGAATGGAGAGCTAGTAGGGGCTACTGACATAAATTTGACTTTGCAACCAGGTGAATGGTTGGTGGAAGTAAAAAAAGAGGGTTATACGAGTTGGCAAAAGAGGGTTAACCTTAAAGAGGGAGTGGTTGTCAGCCTAAGTGCTCGACTTTATCCTAAAAATCCTAGTCTTAAACCTCTAACTTCTATCGGAGTAGCAAAAGCTGTAGGGGTTGATAATCTTGATAAGGTTTTGTTGTTTATTAAAAAAGGTGAAAAAAAGGATGGTGTTTATCTTTTTGAAAATAGTAAAGGGCCCATTATTTCCAGAGGAAAGCCTAGAGAGCTATTTTTGTTTTCGGAGTATACGCAAGGTGAGGTGGACTTGGAAGCTTTAGATCCTATATTTTCTCCTGATTTTAAGCAGTTTATTCTTGAGCTAGAAGGCAGAAGGTATTTGTTTCCATTATCTCCAAGTCAAGAGGAGGTATTGGATATAACTTCGTCCTATAAGGAGCTTATTGCTGCATGGGAAAAGGAAAGAAGAAAACAGGAGCTTGATATTTTGCGAAGTTTTTCAGAGGATTTTGAGAAAATAGCTTCTTCTTCTTTTGAAATAATTTCTTTTTCCCCGGATGAAACTAAGCTGTTGTATAGGCCAAAAAAGAATTTGAGATTACCTGAGTTTCTTAAGAAACCTTTATCAGGAGTTAATCCTGCAAAGCAGACCCGTCAGCTTGAAAAAGGAAGGCTTTATGTTTATGACAGAAAAGAAGACAGGAATTATCTTATAAACATAAAATCAGAATCAGAACCAATTTGGTATATAGATTCAAAACGGCTTGTTTTTGTAAAAGATTCCTCTATTGTTGTAGTAGATTATGATGGAGAAAACGAGAGGGTGGTTTATTCTGGTCCATTTGAAAAGGAGTTTTTAGCCGTTACCTCCGATGGTAATCTGCTTATTCTTTTGAACCTTAACAAAAAGCTAAATCCTTATCCTGATATTTATGAGTTGGTTATAAACAGCTGAGAATTGGTAGCTGGTAGTTAGTAGTTAGTAGCGAGTAGCGAGTAATTAGATTAAACAGGTGTTGTTATACCAGCTACCAGCTACCAATTACCAATTCCTAACTACTTGCTACTTACTACTTGCTACTTTATAATTATCCTATGTTTTTTTCTCGCAAGGTTGGGATAGATTTGGGAACCGCTAATACTTTGGTTTACGTCTCCGGTAAGGGAATAGTTTTGAATGAACCTACAGTTGTGGCCTATAAGTTTGAAAGCAAAGAAGTCTTGGCAGTGGGCTCTGAGGCAAAAGAGATGCTTGGAAGGACGCCTGGCAATATTGTAGCCTCAAGGCCGATGAAGGAGGGTGTTATTGCTGATTACAAGATAACCTCTGCGATGGTCACCTATTTTTTAAAGAAGGCTTTAGGTAAAGGTTTTTTTTGGCCTGAAGTGATGATCTCAATTCCAGGCGGTGCAAGCCAGGTAGAAAAGCGGGCGGTTGTGTCAGCCTGTAAGCAGGCAGGAGCAAGAAGGGTTTACCTTATTGAGGAGCCTTTGGCCGCAGCTATTGGCGCAGGTCTTCCAATTTCTTCCCCTTCTGGCCATATGATTGTAAATTTGGGTGGTGGCACAGCTGAAATAGCTATAGTTTCCCTAGGTCAGCTTGTTGTATATAGAACTGTAAGAGTAGCTGGAACAAAGCTTGATGAGGCGATAATGGAATATGTCAGGCGCAAGTTTAACCTTTTGATTGGTGAAAGGACCGCTGAAAAGATAAAAATGGAAGTGGGAAATGCTTTTGTTACAGAGAAAGAAAAGGAAAAGGGTAAATTTAGTAAGGTGGAAGTTAAGGGAAGGGATTACCACACAGGGCTTCCTAAAATTATTGAGATTTCAGAACTTGATGTTTTTGAGGCAATTCAAAGGCCTTTAAAGGCAATTTTGGAAGGAGTAAAAGAGGTTTTGTCAGCCTGTCCTCCAGAATTATCAGCTGATATTGTTGAAAAAGGGATGGTTTTGTCAGGAGGTACTGCTCTTTTGAAAAATTTAGATAGATTTTTAACCTATTACACAGGTGTTCCATCGTTTGTTGTTGAGGAGCCACTTTATTGTGTGATACGCGGGGTAGGGATGGCGGTCGAGCATCTAGATCTTTATAAGCAGGCGATAGGTTAACCCATAGGAAATGACCAATGACCAATTTCCAGTTATCAAACAGGATTGTTTGGAGAAAGAAGTTGAATTCTTGCATATCCTATAGAAAAATTAATAGCAGACGTGATCTTAGAGGAAAAAGTTAGGGGTTTTAGAGTAAGGTAATAAGCAAATCTTTAGAATAAATAATTTGAACAAAACAAGTTATTTAAGAAAAAAATGGGAAAGAATGTAAAGCCTATAAAAAATGGACAATTTGGAAAAGAAAAGGAGATTTTTGGAATTGAGTTTAAGAATCTTTCTGAAAAAGATATCCTAGAGAAAATAAAAAAGTTCCTTGAGAAGCCTAAAGGAATTCTTCACATAATTTCTTTAAACCCTGAAATTTTAGTGATTTCTGAAGAAGATAGAGAGTTTAAAGAGATTTTAAGAAAGGCCCAGATAAAGATCGTAGATGGAATAGGGGTTGTTATAGCAAGCCGTATTTTGAGATTGGGTGGGTTAAGCCGGGTTACTGGTGTTGATTTATTTCAAAGTCTGCTTTCATGGGCTGGAAAAAGAAGCTTAAAAATCCTATTAATTGGAGGTAGAGAAAAATTAGCAGAGTCAATAGCTGATTGCTATCAGAGGCAATTTAAAGGTGCAAAATTTGTGGGAATTGAGGGAATAAAGGATATAAAAAATGTTTTGAAAAAGGAGGAGCAGAAAATTTTTTCTATAGTTGCTGATTTAAAGCCCCATTTTGTTTTTGTTGCTTTTGGTTCTCCTTTTCAGGAGAAGTGGATTTGGAGAAACAGAGGAAAGCTCGAAGGATCGGTAGTTATGGGAGTGGGAGGGGCGTTTGATTATGTGGGCGGCCGCGTTCCGCGGCCGCCCTACTTCCTCCGCAAGCTAGGCTTTGAATGGCTATGGAGGTTAATCTTACAACCCTGGAGGGCAAGAAGGCAGCTGAGGCTTTTAAAATTTGCATTTTTAGTTTTTAAAGAAGCATGGAGAAAAATGGTAAGGAGGTTTTGAACCCGCCCCGTGTCCTTCCTATGCACGATCGTACACAGGAAGGACGAATTAAAAAGGAGGTCTTAAAGAGACTAAGGTTTTTTCATTACTTTTTATACTTTCCTTTAGAAGAGGAGCTTTATAGATTTTTGCCAGTTAAGGTTTCAAAAAAGAAATTTAAAAATATTCTGAAGGACCTTGTTGAAAAAGGCAGAATTAAAGATTTAAAGGCAGAGGGTAAGCGTTTTCTTTTATCACATTTGAGTCCCAAATTTGCAAAGCTGATGTTTTTGGATAGGGTGGGGGAGTATAGGAAAAAGCTTTTTAACAGGCGATTTCAGAATTATATAAAAATTTTACGACTTCTGCCTCAAATAAGATTTGTTGGGCTCTCTGGATCTCTAGCATGGGGAGCTGCTGATAAAGCTGATGACATAGATCTTTTTATC
>WFWI01000030.1 GCA_015491205.1 Candidatus Microgenomates bacterium
GCCAAACAGTTGGCATAATCGGGTTTGGAAGGTTTGGAAAGGTGCTTCATAGGCTTTTAAAGGACGATTTTAAAATTGCTGTGTTCACCCGTTCTTCAAAAGCTTATGAAGGATTTAAATTTACAAAAAACACCTTCATTTGCAATTCTCCTAAAGAGCTTTATAAAGCTTCCCAAACAGTTTTTTTCTGCGTGCCTATTCGAGAGTTTGAAAAGGTAGTAGAACAACACAAAAAATATTTTAAAGATCACCTCCTTTTAGATGTCTTATCTGTAAAATACCACCCCTACAAAGTGTTCAAAAAATTTCTAAAAGGCACAAAAGCTCGTGCCATCCTCACCCACCCTATGTTTGGACCTGATTCAGCTAAAGAGTCTTTTAAAGGCCTACCGCTTGTTATGCACAATTTTAATGCTGATGAAAAAACTTATGAATTTTGGAAAAAATTTTTTTCTGGAAAAGGAATAAAAATAGTTGAGCTCACACCTCAAGAACATGATAAACTTGCTGCCTACTCCCAAGGTGTTACTCATTTTATTGGCAGAATCCTTCAAAAATTTGGCTTTAAACCAACGCCGATTGACACCCTTGGCGCCAAAAAACTTCAGGAGGTAATGGAGCAAACCTGCAATGACACCTGGGAGCTTTTTTATGACCTGCAAAACTTCAACCTATACACAAAAGGAATGCGGATAAAATTTGGTAAGGCCTACGACAAGCTTTACAACCAACTTCTTCCAAGACGTGTTTCTGCAAAATATATTGTCTATGGAATTCAAGGAGGAAAAGGAAGCTTTAACGAGGAGGCAATTTTGCATTATACAAAGGAAAAGGGCATCAAAAACTTTAAAATCAAATATCTTTATACTACACCTGCTGTACTCTCTGCTCTTTACAAAGGTGAGATTGACTTTGGGCTTTTTGCTGTACACAACTCAGTTGGTGGAATAGTTTGGGAATCCGCAAGGGCTCTAGCAGCTTACAAAGTTAAAATCGTGGAAGAATTTCCAATAAGGATAAGGCATTTTTTAATGACCTTGCCCCACGTGCCTTTTGAAAAAATTGATACAATCATAGCCCATCCTCAGGTTTTAAAGCAATGCAAAAGAACTTTAAAAAAGCTTTATCCAAGCCTTAAACAAATATCAGGCAAGGGCAAGCTTATTGACACAGCTGCTGCAGCCGAAGCGCTTTTTAAGGGAAAATTGCCCAAAAATTACGCGATTCTTGGCCCCAAAGCTTTAAGCAAGCTTTACAACCTTAAAATCGTAAAAGAAGACCTGCAGGACGACAAGGAAAACTTAACCTACTTTTTCCTCGTCACCCTCCCTCGATAGTCCTATAAGATTACTTGCTATGTAGTTAAAATAATTTTAACAGATAAGGCTTTACAGGTTACGTTACAAAGATTTTTTTAAACACCCAAATAATCCACAATTAACGTTAAGTATATGCGATCGCAGCATCTTAACGTTAACAAAATTATTGCGCAATTTACTCACTACTCGCTACTGACTACTGGCTACTAACTACCAGCTACCAACTACCCTTTACAAATTCTGAAGCTCTGACTCTATTGAAGGATCGCCTTGATCAAGGCCTTCTACTTGAAGCGATTCAATCTCCTTTTCTATAGTTTCAAGTGAAGTATCATCTGAGACTGTCGGTACAACTACAGCCCCTCCTGTAGCTTCAGGCGTGCTGGTTGGAGAAACAATTATGTTCGTTTCTTTTCCTCTATCAACTATAGGTTTCTGTTGTATTTTGTTGGCAAAAAAATAAGAAGCTGCTGCTACCACAAGCGATACTCCTGCTATAACAACACCTCTAAGCGTCTTATTACTCTTCCACCAACCTACATTATTGACAGACCTCCCTACAGCCTCTGTTCCTATATTCGTAAAACTAGACATTTCCTCTCCCATCTTCATTTGACCCAGATTCTCTGTTTGTTCAATTTGATTGCTTTTTTCCTCCATATTTTTTTATAAACTTAGATTTTATAAACTTGCCGCTGGTGTGCTAGTTGGTGTAACCGTAGGAGAAACTCCGATTACACTTCTGTAAACATTTCTTAATTCAACAACTACCTGCTGAAGATTTCTTCTTATGGTAACAAAATCCTCTCTTAAAACTTGAAGATCGGCAAGAAGCTGCCTATAAGCTCCTGCAATAGCTTGTCCTAAGTTGGTATCTTCAGTAACTTCTATAATATAAACCTTATTTGCTTGTTCCTCAACCTTTAAATCAAACTCTATTATCTGGTTTTTAACCTGTTCGAGCCTTGATCTTACTCGGCTAACATCAGCGCCATTTTCCTCCAACAAAGATAAAACCACCTCAATTTTGCTAACTAGCTTTTTCAAATTCTCGCTCAACCTCTCAAAAACCTCTGTCCTTTCTTCATTCAACTCCTCTATTCTTTCATTTAATCTTTCAACTATCTCCTTTTGTCTTTCCTCTAAACCCTCTAGCCTTTCTCTTAATCTTTCAAGCCTGCTTTCTCTTAATCTCCTTAATTCAACCAGTCTGCTTCTTAGTAAATTTCTTCGCCTCTCCAGCCTCTCCTCCAACCTTTCCCTCATTCTTTCAAGAAGTTGCTTTTGTCTTTCATAAGAAGCTTCAAGCGTGCTTTCCTTATCTTCCTCCTCATCCTCATCTTCCTCTACATCCCTTAAAAACCTTCTTTGATTTCTCTCTTTTTCCTCTTCATCTTTATCATTATCTCTCCTAAAGCGCCTTAATTCTCTCAAAAATCTTCTACCCCTCTTATCATCATTATCTTTGTTTTTCTTTTCTTCTTCATCTTTATCTTCATCCTCCTCTTCTTCTTTTTGCATATTTTTAAAATTATCCATGTTTACACCGGAGGTATTTGCAGGTGAGCTAAACCTTGGAGAATTGTCTTTATCATCTTCATCATCTTCCTCTTGCACTAAGACTCTTTTTACACCATCCTGTTTATCCTCATCATCTTCATCATCTGCCAATACAGTTATGTTAAAGACAAAAAGAAAAATAAGAAGATATACTAAAAGTTTTTTCTTGCTTATCTTCATATTTAGAAGATTAACTCAACTTCCAAAAATTGTCAAGCCCAATTTGACTTGAAATAAGAAAAACCTTTTCCTATACTTCAATTTGAGAGTCTATGAAAATAGCTTTCATACACTATCGTACAGGAGAAAGGGATGGCGTCAGCCTTGAGATAGAAAAAAGGGCTGAAATTCTCCAAAAGCTTGGCCACAAAGTTTTCTATATCACGGGCTTTGACGGCCTGGAGCGACAAAACGTTTTTTTGATCAAAGAGCTTGACATAAAAACCTCCTACAACAAGTTTTTGCGCGAGGACTGCTTTTACAACGGGCTTTTTGAGGAAAACTTTATGATCTCGCTTTATTTTCAGCTAGAAAACAAGATTTATAAAAAACTAAACAAGGCCTTTGAAAAGCTAAAGCCTGACCTTGTTTTTGTGCACAACATTTTTTCCCATGCCTACAACCTCCCTGCCACAACTGCGCTTCTTAAAGTCTTGGACAAGCACCAGGTAAAAACTGTGGCTGTCAATCACGACTTTTGGTTTGAGCGCCCCTATTTTCAAAAGCCAAAGTACTTTTTTATCAAGGAAATTTTGCAAAGCCTGCCGCCTGTCAGGCCCTACATCATAAAACAACAAGTTATAAACAGCCTTGCACAAGAGGAAATTTTAAGGCGCCGCGGCATAAAGGCCGAGCTTATTGGGGACTATTTTGAATACAGCCAGCCCTTGGCAAAAATTGACGATTTTAACCGTGATTTGCGCGAGTATTTTGGAATAAAAAAGGATGATCTTTTGATGCTTCATGCCACGCGCATAACTCAAAGAAAAAACATCGAAAACGCCTTTGTCTTTGCCCGGGAGCTTGAAAAGGCTTTAAGAAAACTTGCGCCAATAAAGATCTTAGGCAAAACTTTCAAAAGAACCTCGCGGGTAGTTGTACTCCTTCCCAACTTTGTTGAGGTTGACGCCCTGCCCTATTACAAGGAAATTAAAAAGCTGGCTGAAAAAATAAAGCTCAACGCGATTTTTGCCTGGGAAAAGTTTATGCCAGAGCGAAAGGAGGAAAACGGCGTGAAAATTTACAGCTTTTGGGACGCCTATCCTTTTGCCGACCTTATAACCTACACCTCCTCCTGGGAAGGCTTTGGCAACCAGTTTTTAGAGGCAGTGCACTTTAAAAAGCTGCCGGTGGTTTTTGAATACCCCGTGTTTGAAAAGGATATTAAAAGGGAAGGATATGAATACGTCTCGCTAGGATCTGAACTCAAGCGCCGCAATGGCCTAGCATTTGTGCCAAAAGAAAAGGTAAAAAGCGCGGTTAGAGATACAATAAAGCTTTTACAAAAGCCAAAAGAAATAAAACGAATTGTTGAAAAGAATTTTAAAATAGCTCGTAAAAACCACTCCCTAGAGAAGCTTGAGAAAGAGTTGAAAAGTTTAATTAAAAGCTTATAGTATAACTATGACAGACGAACAACTACCAAATCCAAACGCAAAAGAAAAACCCAAAACATATGAAATCCAATCTTACGAGGACTATCTCAATTGGCTGCAAAATACCTTCTTTCCACTCACCAGAAATCTAGCAACACCAGAATCCCCTGTTCTTACAACCGGCTTTATTATGGATCAAAATGGAGCTATAGCAAGAGATGGAAAAGTCCCACTTGAAATTGCAAACCAACTTGATTGGCAAGCCTTTATGTGGTTTTTAGCCTCAGCAGACATTTTCCTTACTGGGATGAGGTATATAGAAAGAGTAGTTAACGCGCTGCAAGCAGATGAACACTTTCAAAACATCCTTTTTCCTTATGAAAATCCCAAAGGTGATGCCTTTTTAGAAAGCCTTCAAGCCAAAGCAGACTTTTTCCCAGAGATTGGAGAATTTAGGAAAAAGATGGGTCTTCCCCGCTCCCCTGACATTTATATTGCAACCACTAATTTAGAAAAATATAGAGGTGTCTTAGTAGAGGTGTCTTAGAAAGCGAGGAGTTCAAAAAAATTGTTGAAGCTGTAAAAAAACAAGGCAGAAACATAGTGATAATAAAAGAAGGACCATTTACAGAAGAAGAAATCGAGCTCATGCAAGAGGCTGGAGTTTCTTGGAAATCTTATACCAGAGGGGTAAGCAGACAACCAGGTAAACATTTTATAGAATCCATTGTTGATGATTACTACAGAAGACATGGAAAAAGACCATCTGTTATTGCCAACACAACAGGCCCAAGTGTAAAAAGGCTCCTTTTTGAGGCTTCAGAGACGGGAGGTTATCCCCTATTTTTAGAAGCAGTAGTGGCACAAGAGGAAATAAAAGGAGATAATCTTACTTATTTTGAGGGAGATAGACCAATACCCGACCCCATAAGATATCTTGAAGAAAACCAAGGGTTTTTGATTTTGGCAAAAACTCTCTCTTTACCCGCCACTGCAGTCTCAGAAAATCCAATAACCCAAACCTTCAACGTACTCGCCAAAATATTTAGCAACAAAATACAAAAACTATTGTTCTCCAGCCCGCCAGAACAACCCAAATTTAACCTTCGAGGTTAAATGCGGGGCGTGACAAGGCTCCGGAAAACCTAAATTTTCACATTTCTCGTTCGAAAAATTTGCCGTCCGTAAAAAAACCTCCTCGTACCTCCGAAAATTTCTACCTTAGTCAAAAAATTTGACTTAAAATTTGGAATATGGTATAAATTTTAGGAGATGATAAAGAGGTATTTAACAGACAACATAGCTCAAGACCTCAAGGAGAAAATTATCCTTATCGCTGGTCCAAGGCAGGTTGGAAAAACAACCTTAGCTCATTATATTGGCAAAAACCTCTTCTCTCCCTTTGCATATTTCAACTGGGATTACCAGCCTGATAGAAAAAAAATTATAAACTTTGAGCTCCCTTCCTCTGCCAAACTGCTTGTTTTTGACGAGTTTCATAAATACAAAGGGTGGAAAAAGTATATAAAAGGAATTTTTGACAAACACAAGGATAGGTTCAAAATATTGGTAACGGGTAGCGCTCGACTGGATGTTTACAGAAAAGGGGGCGAATCGCTTTTTGGCAGGTATTACTTCTACCTCCTACACCCTTTTTCCCTCTCTGAACTCATCAATCTAAAGCCAGAGATAAAACTTTTTGAAGAGCTGGAATTCAGCCCTAAAAAAGAAGGAGAAGAAGCCTTGTCTCTACTTTTCAAATTTGGCGGTTTTCCTGAGCCTCTTTTAAAAGCAAACGAAAGATTTTGGAAACGTTGGCAAGCCCAAGGAGTAGACAGGCTTGTAAAGGAGGAAATCAGAGAGCTTGTGCAGATATCCGACCTCTCAAATCTTCAGGTGCTGGTGGAAATAATCCCTTCCAAAGTTGGATCGCTCCTTTCGGTAAACAATCTAAGAGAAGACCTTGAAGTAGCGCACAAAACTTTGACCTCTTACTTGGAAATCCTTCAGAATTTTTACTATATTTTTCAAATAAGCCCCTTTGCAAGCTCAAAAATAAAATCCCTTCGCAAAAGGAAAAAAGTATATCTCTGGGACTGGTCAAGGCTGGAGGATGAGTCTGCTAAATTTGAAAATTTAATTGCCTCCCATCTTTTAAAATTTGCTGACTTTATAAAACATGCTTTGGGAGAAAAAGCTGAGCTTTTTTATTTGAGAGATTTGGAAGAAAGAGAGGTAGATTTTTTGGTAGTAGTAAATGGAAAGCCATGGTTTGCAGTGGAGGCAAAGCTTAAGCCTGGAAAGACCAAAAGTTTAGAATATTTTGGAAAAAAGCTTAATATCCCCTATCTTTATCAGGTCGTAATGGAAAAAGACAAGGATTTTATTTATAAAAACGTACGCACTATTAGTGCAGATAAATTTTTAACTGCATTAGTTTAAAATCGTAATTTTCCGGAGCCATAGCACGCGCCAGATTTAACCCTCGAGAGCTTGCCCCGCTTTGCAGGACCTGTCCCGCCATGCGGGATTAAACGTGGGGCGTCGCAAGGCTCTAAAAAGCTAAAAATTGACTCAGCTGACTAGATAGATCCTATAACCTTCAGTCGTCCCCACGTGTGTAAGAGCATACGAGTCGTTCCCAAACTCTTCACTCTCAACATCAACCCAAAAAACTTCACGTCCATCAATCTCTTTCCTCTTTACCGAAATATTTCTCAACTCTCCACTAACAGATGGAGAAAATAAAGTCTCCGCAATAACCGCATCCCTCTGGAAGGCGTCATTTAAAGCCTCCTCAGAAAAAACTGCTAAATTTAGAACCTCTATATTTAAAGTCCCAATATCTCCTCTCTTTATTTCTTCTAGAAATTTAATTTCAATATCCGAATACTCTTCCTTAATCGTCTTCAATGTAATTGGATTTATTTTATTTCCTAAGTTCTCTGTATCATCTACCTCAGATAGATTTACTTTTGCCTCAACTCCTATAGTAAAACCTTTAGGCAAATAATTTTCACCGTTATCTCCCCCAACCACCATTTCAATTTGCAAAACTCTATCTAAAGCATGTTGTGCTACTAATCTTTTAGTAAAATCTTCAATTTTTCCTGCATTTTCATTTACCTTTTTTCTAAAATCCTCTCCAGCGTATTGAAAAGGGTTCACTATAACAACGCTTCCGCTCCAGTTTGAATCTTCACTTTTAATAGGTAGGTTTTGACCTTGCGTTGATAATATTATTTTAAGAATTTCACTTACCATAAGATAAGCGTGATGCTGCTGAAG
This sequence comes from Candidatus Microgenomates bacterium, assembly GCA_015491205.1. GTDB lineage: Bacteria > Patescibacteriota > Microgenomatia > UBA1406 > GWC2-37-13 > S141-128. Next base: position 7,763 of record WFWI01000030.1, read on the forward strand.
TTCTAGCCGTGAAGCCCAATTTTTTTCCCCAATTAAGTCTCTCGCTACTGTTGGAGTTAACCCTTGCCATAAATAATTGGCTACAACATCCTCAGAAATACCTTCTCTTAAAGCTATCAATACATCAAAAATCAACCGCTCTATACTTTCCCTTCTTTCCTTTCTTTCGATACTCATATTTTAATATCAGTGCAATTTTTAACTTTTAGTATAGATATTATACTAAAGTTTCCTTCTTTTATCAACACTAATTATGATACAAAACCCGCCAGATTTAATCTTCGAGGTTAAACCCGGCCCGTTGTGGCGCTCCAAAAAATGCGATTTTTCACATTTCTCGTTCGCAAAATTTACCGTCCGTTAACCCTTCCCCAACTACCAACTACCAACTACTAGCTACCAACTACTAACTACCACCCTCCGCCCAAACAAAGGAAAAGCCCGGCAATCCAATCTCACTCTCCACCCTTTTCCCTCCAAAAACCTCCTCTCCCCTAAACCCTCCCAAATCAACCTTTTGCTTTTTCTCAGACAAATTATAAAGTGCTAAAAACTTTGTATCTCCCTTTTCTTTAAACTCGAATTTTAAAACCTTACCCCCATTTAAAACTGTGACTTCTGGGAAATATTTCCAAGGAGAAAAGTATCTAAGGTTTGATTTAACGCGTAAAACCTTAACCAGTTTTTTCAAAACTTTAGCATGAAAGCCTTTCTCAAGCCTTGGAAAGAGTTCTTGTTTTTCAAAGACCTGCCTGTTTACTGTTCTGTTTTCATCAAGGCCTTCAGGAGGGAAATAATTTTTAGCTCCAAAAAGGCCGTTTATGTAAAAGGCTGGCAAGCCTTTAACCATCAGCCCCAAAGCCACAATTAAAAAGTAGCGCCTTAAAGCCTTCTCTCCCTTCCATTTCTCGCCGTTTATAAGATTCCAAGGAGTTGAACAAACCTCGTAGACAATTTTTTTTCCGCCCGGCAAAAAAGCAAAATTTGGAAGACCTCCGTGCTCCTTAACCAGCCTTTGGGCAAAATTTTCAATCTCGTCAGTCGTTAAAAGATCACGAAGCGGCTTTACTCCCATCCCATCGTGCGAGCCCAAAACTGTTATAAACTGGCGGCCCCTGGCAACTTCTGTTGTCTTATACCACTTTGCATAAAGTCTTCCATCCTGATAAAGGAGACTGTAAAGAGCTAAAGCAAAATTGGTAAACTGATAAACGAGGTCCGATTCAACCTGGCTTTCGTCTCCAAAATACTCAAAAACCTTGCTCTGCCTTTCATTTACCTCTGCGATAAAAACAATATCAGGCGCGACCATATCCAAAAAAGCCCTTATCGCGCGCAAGATCAGATGGGTCTTCCTTAAATGAACCGAGGGCGTGCCAAGCTCCTTCCAAAGATAGGCTGTGGCATCAAGCCTTAAGAACTTTGCCCCTTTTTGAATGTAAAAAAGAATTATCTTTACCGCCTCAAGAAAAACTTTCGGGTTAGCATAATTTAAATCAACCTGACGTGTATCTTCCGTACCATCTGCTCTTTTTGGCCTTGAAAAGGTTGTCCAAACATAGCCTTTTCCTAATATTCTTACAACTTTTCCTTTATCCTCAGGTAAAGGTTTATCTCCTAGACAGGCTTTAAGATTGGTCTTAATAATAAAATTGTTTTCAAAAGTTGACAAAGCTTGAAGAACTTTGGTATACTTTTCTTGGAGCGGAGGGGTAAATATTCCCCGACACCGCGGATACAAGCGGGAGACCGCTCCATTTTTTTTGTGGGAAATCTCGCCCTTCCAGACAACAGAAATCACATGAAGATTCCCTCCATTTATCCGCCTAATAACTACTTTCACAGCAACATCATCCACTACTCCTCCTATTGCCCAAAACTCCAACAATCTTGAATCTTTCTCATATTTTTTGTAAGACAAAAGCCTTCCTTGCTGAATAACAGGAATAAGCTTAGGAAGGGCAAAAAATCGAGTCATCAACTCGATTCTTCCTCTGCTTTTTTCTACTAAATGATCCCATAAACTCCTTGAGATTCTCACCTTATCATTTAAAGCCTTGCTTTCGACCACTTCTCCTTCTAACATCTGAAAGATCATCTGAGCTTTTTTAAACACAGTCGCAAAAGTATCATCAAGCAGTAGATTAGTATCCTCTTCCATAACCTCATAAACAACATAGGGCGTTAAAACTGGGTTTGGCCTTGGCCGGGCAAGTTTTTTTAGAAGCTCCTCTGAAGGCTTGTCTTCTTCATTGTAGGCAATGACAAAATCTTTGTAAGGCTCATACTCTTTATACCGAGGATCATCTTTGTCAAGATGCCTCTCAATTAAAGCTTTTTGAACTAAAGGATTTTCAACGGAGGCATGATTAAGCACAAAATCAAACATCAACCTTACTTTCTTTGAAAGCCTTTTTATATCCTCCCAATCCCCATACTCAGGATTGACCTTAAAATAGTCCTTTACTGAAAAGCCTCTATCTGTATCCCAAGGATAAAAAGGCAGAATATGAACGACTGTGAAAATATCCTTTAGCTTAAATTTGTCAATAAACTCCTCGAGAACTTGAAGTGGCTTTTTTCTGCCAGTTTTGTCAATTATGGAGTTGGCATAAATTATAAGCGC
>WFWI01000031.1 GCA_015491205.1 Candidatus Microgenomates bacterium
CGCAGGATTAAAGAGATCAAAGATACAAGGCTTTTGTTTTCGGTTTTTCAGACAGCTCTGGAGCGTCCTGGAAGGCTGATATTACCGTTTCTAGGCTTTTTAGCTACTTTAGTATTTAAATATAAAAAGGAAAGAAGGAAATTATAGGCCTTTTCTTTTCAAATATATTCCTGCAATGGCACTCAAAGTTGTAAAGACAAGGGTTATAGTTTCAGATCCTGTTTTTGGCATTATTTTTGGAGTAGGGGTAGGCTTTGAGGTAGATACACCTAAAACCTGTTGATTATTTGGACGATTGCTTGACTGTTGTATATTAACTTCTTGGTTTACATTCACCTCTTGACTTATATTTTGGCGGAAAACAGGTGGAGATGAAGTTGTAATGATAGTTGCTGGTTGCGGTGAAGGGGTTGGAATAGGGGTGTTAGTTGGAGCGGAAGGTAGGATGGGTGTAGGAGTAGGTGTAGGTGTGGGGGGTGTATAAGGGGGAGGAGTGGGTGTTGGTTGAGAGCAGTTTGCTTGCCAATCAAGGGGAAGCCCACAGTTGAACTTGCCATCTTGGGCCAGGCTACAGTTGGTATAAACTTGTTTTTCAAGATTTGAGGTTACCTTTTTTCCATTTATAGCAATGATTCTAAGATCGCTTTGGAATGATCCACAATGCCTTCCATCAATCGGACTTATTCCTATGTAAAGCACATAAGCGTCATTTTCTTTTTTAAGGTCTGAGAGTTTGAAGGTGGGTCTGAGGACTTCTTTTGTACCTGGGTTGCCTACACAGACAGAGTTTTCGTAAGTTACAGTGCAGTAAAACTTTCCAACCTCGATCTTAAAACTTTGTACCTGTCCTTTTATTACTTTTATCTCATATTTTGCCCAGTAGTTATTGCGTACTCTATCGTAGCCTTCTCTTACTGCGCGCAAGGAAAGGCTTTCTGATCCATTTGAATAGACTATAGTAGAAGGGCTTAGCATAGCTCTTGTTTGGAAGGAGCTCAAAACAAGCAAAGAGAGGAAAAATAAAGCGGCTACAACTCCCAGCAAAAAACCTTTTGGCTCAAATCTTATACTCATAATAACTTCTTTCTAATTATAATTCCTACTCCAGCCGCTGTCAAAGAGCTAAGGATTGCAATGCTTGGAACCCCTGTTTTTGGAAGTTGTTTTACAGTTGAGACTCCTAAAACTTTACCGTTGGGAGGAGGTTGTATGTTTACCTCTTGGTTTACATTTACTTTTTGAGAAACATTCTGGACTATTTGAGGAGTAGGAGTTGGGAGAGGAGTAGACGTTGGTGGAACAGGAGTGGGAGTGGGTGTATAAGATGGTTTGAGGGTGGGGGTTGGAGTAGGAGGCTGGCTGCAGGATGTTCGCCAGTTTTCTGGCAGGCCGCAGTTAAAATTCGAATTTAAAGCATTGCAAGCAGCCCAGACAAACCGGTTTATATCGGTCTTTCCCGGAGTTATTCCTGTGGTGTCAGTATAGACTCTACCATCATTTAGGGCTATTTTGACAACTCTAAGGTCAGCTTGAAATGATCCGCAATTTGCAGGATTGTCAGGATAGCGGATTATAGTATAGTAGGCTGTATTTTCTGTGAAATTTAATTTTATAGAATGTTGCCCCTTCCCATTTTCAGAACAAACATTATCAGAACGTGTATTTTCGCAATAAAAGTTTAATGCCTGTACATAAACTTCTCTAACTTGAGTGCTTTTTACAATTTTGTATTTTGCTTCATAATATTTGCCCTGGTTGTTCCACTTGTCTCCTGCTGCGTAGATTGTGACATAAGTTGTGGTTCCTACTTTGTATTCTTGGCTCTTTTTCATCATTGCAAAAGAAGGAGCAGAAGTAGAAGCTAGAAGATAGTAAACCAAAGTTATTAGCAGTCCTGCGGCGCCCAGCCGAGCTAGTTTAGATTTTGAAAATTTATTCATGTAATCTAGTCTAACATAAACAACCGTAAAAATCAAGCCTATAAAAAATTTTTTATAAGATTTTAAAAAAATTTTATACTTAGACCTATAAAATTAACTTGTGTAGTATTTCTAAAGAGAATGTCCAAATTTATTTGACTGTTTTTACCGATCGAAAAAAATAGTCAATTTTCAGCTAAATAGAGCGTTGGAAAAGTGTATATTTAGGCAAACAATGAGAGTTTGTTTGAACGTTGAGCAAGAGGATAGTAAAATAGCTTTATGCTTCGGTTGAACTCAAAGCAGCTAAGAAATCTATCAGAGAAGGAGGCAGAGGAGATAAAAAAAAGCATAAAAAGAAACCCGCTTTTTTTTATTCTGGACAATATTTATGACACTTACAATGTGGGGAGTTTTTTTAGGTTAGCAGAGGCTCTAGCTGTAAAAAAGATTTATCTTTGTGGTGAGACAGAAACGCCTCCTAATACCAAGGTAAAAAGAGCTGCGGTTGGGACTGATAAAATCGTCCCTTGGGTTTATAAAAAAGATGTTACAGATGCAATAAGAGAGCTCAGAGAAAAGGAAAAAGCTCAGATTATCGCAGTTGAGCAAACGCCAGATTCAATTTTGTATACTAAAGCCCAATATCGCTTTCCAGTAGCTTTGATTTTGGGAAATGAGACTCGTGGGGTTTCAGAAAAAGCTTTGAAACTATCAGATTTTGCTGTTGAAATACCCATGTTTGGGGTAAACAAATCTTTGAATGTCTTGGTTGCTGCCTCTGTTGTTTCTTTTTGGATCGTAAAAGATATTGAAGGAAGGAGATTATATCAATAGACGAAGTTAGCTGAACTGGACGAAGCTAGACGAAGCTGGATGGAACTGGACAGAGTTGGTTGAAACTGGACAAAGCTGGAATGAAAGTGTAAAGCTAAAGGTTAAAAGCGAAAAACTAGGAAAAAATTATCAATTTTCAATGATCAAGGTTCAATGAAATTCCAATTTTCAATTTTCAAACATTGAAAATTGATTATTGAAAATTCTCACCAGCCTTTCACTTTTCGGTTTGCGCCTTGAGTTTTTATTCTCGTTAATCATCAATCATCAATCGTTAATCGTTCTCGATATACGAAATACTAGATACTAAATACTTGCTGCTTGCTACTAACCTTGAGCCGGGAGTGGGACTTGAACCCACGACCCCCTTCTTACCAAGAAGGTGCTCTGCCCCTGAGCTATCCCGGCAGAGTAGATTTTAAATTATACAACATTATTTCTTTTTGGATTCCATCACGCTTTATTTTCCGTTCCGAACCTGCGGGGTTAGAAGCAGATTGTTGGGACAGTCCATTCCGAACCTGCGAGGTTAGATTTGGAAAATTTGCATCAAACTATATAAAAAAATAAAAAAATATAATTTGCTATACTAGAGGTTGTATGAGAAAACAGAAATTTGAAATTTTCTTTTTGAAGGACAAGATTTCTTCTCAGGATTGGAAGAGAGTAGAGGAGGCTGTTGTCGAGTATGATTCAAATGTTGAATTTGAGGTGGTATTTTCAGAAAATCTTTTGAGATTTTTTATTTACTCAGAAAAAGATTTGGGTTTTCTTTTTAACAGATTAAAAGATGTTCTTTTGAAACGACAGGGAGAGGAAACTGTTTATTTTTCAAAGGTTTTTGAAAAGGTTAAGCCTAAAAGAAGTTCTACTTTTAAATTGAGCTCTGGAGACGACATTTTGAAAGTTTTGGAAAAAATGAGGATGAAGAAAGAGGAGGTGTTGGAAGCTGTTTACATAAAACGAAAAAAGTTTTTAGGTGTTGTCTATTATCAGATTTTTCTTGTTTGGAAAAGAGGAACAGCTTATTTTTATAACTCATATATTTCCTTTTTCAACCCTTTGCAACTTTTCTCTTTAGATTTTTCCAAACATCATGGCTTGAAAAAGCAAGATTGTCCTTTGGAGCTTGATATAAGTTCGATTTCTGATATTTTTACCTCTAAAAGGGATTTGGCAATTTTGCAGGTGGAAAGTTTTCCATATTTTTCCCAAGAGCTTTTCCTTTCACTTGAGAGCTTTGATTTTTTAAAACACACTTTAATTGTTGGGCAGACAGGAGTTGGAAAATCAAAATTTATTGAGCTTTTTGTGAAAAGACTTTATGAGTTTGACAGGGAAAATTATTCTGTGGTTTTGATAGACCCCCATGCTTCGCTTGATAAAGGTTTTCAGGGCTTTGATAAGATAACTTTTGATTTTGTAAAGGCCTCTTGTAGACTTTTCCTTTCCTTTGCTGAGGCAAAAATTGCGACAGAGCTTACTATTCTTCTTTTTAAAACCCTTTTAGAGGAGGCTTTTAACAGCAAGCTTGAAAGGGTTTTAAAGTATTCTTTGTACGTCCTTTTTAAAAAAAATCAAATGAGCATAAATACTCTGAAGAAGTTTTTGACAGAGATTGAGTTTAGAAAAAAGGTTTTGGAAGGTTTGCCAGCTGAGGATGAGTTTTTGAAACATTTTTTTGAAACAGAGTTTAATGA
>WFWI01000032.1 GCA_015491205.1 Candidatus Microgenomates bacterium
AAATAGAACAAGCCCTAAATATATTGATATTGCCATAAACTTATATGCCAAAAATTAATTTATATATCCGTGGCCCAAAAATAATTATAGCAGCTAACAAAGCACCAAAAGAAAAAACAAGCATAGCACCAGCTGATAAGTCCTTTGCCAGCTTTATATCATCTCTCCAAGTCTTATCAATAGCGTCGTTTGTTTTTTCTATAGCTGTGTTCAACATCTCAACCACAAGACCAATAAAGATAAAAGTTAAAATTATTAAAAATTCCTCATAGGAAATCTTAAACAATATTCCGCCCAAAAGACTTGTAAGAGCTAAGCTAAAATGAATCTTAAAATTTGGCTGTGTTTTTACTGCCCAGAAAAAACCAGCAAAAGCATTTTCAAATGATTTTTTAAGTCTTTTCATTTCTTAAAAAGAGAAACTAATAATTTTGCAAGTTTTCCAGAATCATGCCGCAGTATGCTACGTTTAAGGCTATCAGCTTTGCTTTTTTTTATCTTTTTCTTAAAAATCAAATCAGCTCTAATCACATCTTTCCCTTCCAAATCATCCTTCACTTCCTCTTCTCCATGTTTTTTATACCAATCTAAAATACTTTTAGGTATTTTGCCGTTGTTTACTACAACAATATCAACCTTCCTTCCTAGATACTTTTCTACTTCCTCTACATGACCTTTGGCTGTAAGATGATGAGTCTGACCTCTTTTACTCATAAGATTCATCACAAAAATAATCTTGGCTTTTGAAGAAGCAATAGCTTCCTTTACACCAGAAGGCAGCAGGGTAGGTATAATACTAGTGTAAAGATCACCTGGCCCTAAGACCAAATAGTCAGAGCTTTTAAGCCTGGCAATAACCCTAGGATTGGCAGACACTTTGCGGGAAAGGGAAAGGCTTACTATGTGATGATTTGTTCCCTTGTGATCGTCAACTTCTCCTTCGCCTTTGATAGTCCTGCCATCGCTGTAAGTAGCCACCAGGTGAGTCTTTTCAAAGGTCACTGGAATCACCTCTCCCTTGCAACGGAGGATATACGAAGCTGCCTCAAGTACCTCGTTATAGTTTTTACAAATCTTTTCCAAAGCAGAAAGGAAAATGTTTCCAAAATTGTGTCCTTTTAAATCACCTTTTTCAAAGCGGTAAAGAAAAAGTTTTCTCCACAAAAGCGAAGCCTCAGACAAAGCTACAAGACACTGCCTTACATCGCCTGGAGGAAGCACCCCTAGCTGATCTCGTAGCCTTCCGGTCGAGCCGCCAGAATCCATCATTGTAACTATCACAGCCAAATCAAGATCGTATTTTTTAAGCCCCGAAAGAACTACAAATGTGCCTGTACCTCCTCCTAAAACTGTAATTTTTTTCATCTTTCAAACATTCTATTTTTAACAATTTTTCCTTGAAAAACAAACTTTCCCTCCTCTATATCCTCCTTTACCAGCTCTCCTGGCCCAATAAAGCTTCCTTCTCCTATTTTTACTCCTGGCAAAAGAACTGTTCCTGAACCAATTTTAACCCTATCTCCCAACACTGCTCCAAGCTTTAAAAGCCCTGTGCTTATTTTCTCTTCTTTAACTTTACTTGTAATCTCCCTTCCGTCAAGCCTGAAATTAGCTGTTATAACACCTGCCCCAAGCATAATATTTTTCCCAAATACTGAGTCTCCCACATAATTTCTGTGAAGTAAAACGCCATAAGACAGATAACTTCGCGCTACCTCACTGTGAGCTCCAATAATGCAACTCTCTCCTATATGACTTTCCCTTATTAGAGAATAATCACCAACAACAGAGTCTTTGTCGATGTATAAAGGCCCCTTTAGCTTACAAAAACTGCCGATTTTAACACCTTTTCCAATTAAAACTGGTCCTTCAATTATCGTCCCCTTTCCTATCTTTATTCCCTCCATCCTAGATTTTTTTACTCTCTCAAGAAAATGTTGGGTAAGGGACAATATATGCCAGGGATATTTTAAGGTTAAAAAGCCAGAAGTCAGGTGATAAGCTTTAAAACACCTCTCTTTTAAAATTAAACTAATTGCTCGCTCATACTGCTCGTCAAAATGAAAATTCTTTACCCTTTCCAAAGCTTGCTTTAACACCTTTGTGTCAGAAAAATAATCAAGTACAGCCCTTACACAATCTGATGGTACGTTTCCCTCACCTGGCTTTTCAACAACTTCAACCACCCGATCTCCTTCAAACTTTAAATACCCTCCTGGGAAATAATTTTTTACCTTAACAAAAGCCAACTGGCCATCGATATCTTCTCTTTTGACCTTTCTCAAAAAACTCACAATATCCTCCTTTTGAAAAACATCGTTGGCATTTACTACTAATATCTCTCCTTTTAAATTTCCAATCACACACCTTAAAGCTCCAGCCTGACCCTTATCTTTTCTAGGCTGAACTACTAGCCCAATTTTTTGGTCCTTTAAAAAGCGCAACTTTTCCTCTAGCCTTTTGTTGATAACTAAAAATAACCTTTTGCTAAAAGGTTTGAACATCTCTATCTGGTGCAAAACAAGCTCCTTTCCTAAAAACTTAAAAAGAAGCTTGTCTTTCAAAGGCCAAAAGCGCCGGCTCTCCCCACCAGCTAAAATCACAATGTTATCAACTTTTATAGAACTCATATTTTTCTTATATTCCCACCCAAACTTCTAATTTTTTCATCAAACTTCTCATAACCCCGCTCAACTATCTCCACTCCCTCAATAATCGACTCGCCTGAAGCTATTAAAGCTGCTATTGCTAAAGTAGCTCCAGCCCTAAGGTCAGATATTTTTAGAACTCCCTCGTGAAGAGGTGTTCTACCCTTGATTTTAATTGTTTGAAAATAGTCTCTTCCAGGTTCAACATTAAACAAAAAGTACTGGGAAGGTTCTGAAACCTCGGTTTTCAAAAACTCTATTTTAGCACCAAGTTTTTTAAGTTCATCAACATAGGCAAAACGATTTTCAAAAACTCTTTCTATAATGAAAGTATCACCTTGCGCCTGGGTCGCCAAAGTAGCCCACAAAGGCTGCCAGTCAGTCATAAAACCCGGGTGAGGAGAAGTTTCGATTGAAAGGGCTTTTAAATTAGGCGATTTGAAAAACAAAACAGCTTCTTCATCTATTATCTTATACCTACCACCTGCTTCCCTAACTTTTTCAAGAAACGCTTCATACTTTTTCCACTCAACGCCTTTTACCTCGATTGGCTTGCCTAGAACAAGGCCTAAAACAGCAAAGGTAACCGCTTCGTTTCTATCCCCACCCACAGAAAAAGGTTTTTCTAAAGCAAACAGTTCCTCTCCTCTTGAAATTTCAATCTTCCTACCACCTCTTACAATTTTTGCACCCGCCTGATTTAAAAGCTCAATTAACTCATCAACCTCTGGCTCTTGTGCAGCGTTATCAATCACAACCTTTTCTTTGGTAAAACTTCCAAGTAAAATTAAGGTTTCAGTACCTGTATGGGAAGGCTTTGGAAATTTAAAATACCCTTTTGGATAAGAATTAAGCCTTAACCAATAATAGCCTGTGGAAGAATCATACTCAGCTTCCCCTCCTAAAGCTTTTACTCCTTGGATGATTCTATCTATAGGCCTTGCTCCAATCCGGCATCCGCCAGGATTGGGAATATAACATTCGCCAAAAAGCTTTAAAAGAGGCGCTAAGAACATAAAAGAAACCCTTACCCTTGCTCCGTGTAAAAGGTCAACCTTATTCCTCTTAAGGTTTGCAGGATCAATAAAAACCCTGTTTCCTTCAAACTCTACCCTTCCGCCTAAGCTTTCAATAATGTGAAAAACCTCCTTTATATCCCTAATCTGGGGAATGTTCTCAAGCACAGAGGGCTTAGAAAAAAGAAGGGAGGCTATAGCTGCTTTCATTGCTGAATTCTTAGCTCCTGAAACAAACACCTGGCCTTTTAAAGCCCTGCCTCCCTTTATTTTATAAACGTTTTCAGAAACCATATTTTTCCTAAAAATTAAAAAATCACAACTTCAAGCTCCAGATCTACCTTAAACTTTTCCTTCACCCTCTTTTTTACGATCTCAATAAGCTTTTCCAAATCCTCTATTTTGCCCCCTCCTTTGTTAATAATAAAGTTGGCGTGCTTTTGGGAGATTTCAAAGCTCCCGACTCTAAAGCCTTTAAGCCCTGCTTTATCAATTAAATATCCAGCTGAGGTTGTTGGCAAAGATAATTTTTCCTGTAGCTCAAGCGAGATATTTTTGAAAAAGCAGCCGCTTGAGAAAACCCCAAAAGGCTGAGTTTTTCTGCGATAATTGTAAGCCTCAACTGCCCTCTTGTACAAAACCTCGCCATCCTCCTTTTTTAAAGCAAACACAACCTCCAAAACTATTTCCCCAGTTTCCTGCAAAATGCTGTAATCGTAGGAAAATTTAAAATACTCTTGGTTTACCTTTTTAACCTCACCTTTAGGAGTTAAAAGAACTGCTTCATAAACAACATCTCCTACGTAAGAAAGGGGCTTTGTCCACTTGGAGTTCATATAAACAGCTCCTCCTACACTCCCGGGTAGTCCCCAATGGTACTCAAGCCCACCCCAGCCTTTTCGCACTGTTTCTTTAACCAATTTGCTTATTGGATAACCAGAAGATACCTTGATGTAAACTTTATCTTCTTCCTCTTTCAACAATTTCTTCTTGGCATAACGATTAAGAACAAAAAGCACTTGTGGATCTGGCTTTTTAACAACTAAATTTGAACCACCTCCAATCACAAAAATCCTAATTCCTTCCTTCAAAAGCCTGCCAACCTTTAGCCAATCAGAAAGGCTCTCTACTACAAAAAGGTAGGGAACTTTAACACCAGTTTTTAAAGTCAAAAAAGGAGATATATCTGTTGAAACTTTAACTCTATTCCCTAAAACATTTTTCAAAATTTCTTCAATCATTTATTAAATAATCTAAGCATTTATAAACATCGCCAGCTCCTGCAGTTAAAATTATATCAATATCTTGACTCTCCTTTGCAATATTGGCTGCTTCCTCAAAGCCTTTGGTCAGTCTAGCTTTTTTACCCTTTTTAACCAACATTTCCACCAGTTGTTTGG
>WFWI01000033.1 GCA_015491205.1 Candidatus Microgenomates bacterium
TCCCAGCCCCTCTCTTATTAACTTCGTAAAAGATACAATTTACGACGTTATATATATCTCCCCTCCAAAAACCATCCCTTGTAATTTCGCCTCTAAGAGGATTTAAAGAATAAAGGTATATGATGATACCTCTCTACTCAAGTTAAAAGTCAAAGACCAAAAGACAAAAGTACAACTTAAAAGCTTAAAAGTTTCTAATTTTCAGAGTTAATTCTTAAAGAGAATCAGGCAAGCGATTATTTTATTTTTTTTCTTATTTTTAAATTTTTCCAAAGAAAAAAAACAACTAAAAAGCTTAAAAAAAGCTCTTCTCCAAAAAGCTATCCAGACACTCAGCCTGATGCTAGTTATCCACATTAAACCATAGTAAACACTGAACCCCTATGATTTACAAAAGTTCACGAACGTAAGAAAAATATCCTATAGCATTTTTCTCACGGACGTAGAATTTACTATAGGATATTTTGCTATAGGATAAAATTTCACGTCCGTTCCTCTACCCTCTTCCCCACCCTTTAATAAAATTCCAAGCATCAAATTCCAATAACCAAACAATAACATCTTAAATCCTAAATGTTAAAACCTAAAACTAATCTTAAAACTTAAATCTTTTCAACCTTCCAACTAGTTTCGTCCAGTTCAGTCCAGTTTCAACCAATTAAGCCAGCTCTGTCTAACTTTATCTAGCTGCGTCTAGTTTAGCTAGCTTTGTCCAGCTCCGTCCAGTTCAGCCGTACCGAATTGACAACAGAAGAAAGATAATAACAATAATAAGCACAAAATTAAACTCCCGCAAAGTTTCTGGAAAAAGTTTTTTCTCAAGGACAAGATAAATATAGCCTGCGCAATAATAGTAAAAAGCGCTTACCAATATTCCAAAAGCCACAGCAAAAATTGGGCTTAAGGAAAAAAGAAAGGCCACTTGAACTGGAATCAAGCTCAAAAATAAAGCGTACTTTACATCCTCTTTTGAAATAGACAGATTTAATCTAATGCTCCAGACAAATTGCAAAGCCAAAGGAAAAATCGTTAAAAAAACTATTAAAAAGTTAAACAAAGGCCCTTTAGAAAGGGAAAAAACCACGGTGGAGAGTAAAAAAATAACTATGCTTTGAAAAAGAAAGTTGGTAGAAAAAGCTGCTCGATAAAGCTGAAGAGCCTTCTCCACCCCAACATTTAAAATATTGCTGGATAAAATATTGGAATAAACGCTTATTCCAAAGATAAAAAGAAAAGGCAGCCTTGTCAGCCAGCGAATTGGAAAAAGGTAATAAAAAAGGTAAAGAGAGACGACAGTAAAAACTGGTGTAATAAAAAGCATAAACCACTCAACCCTCTCTATGCCCTCAAGAATAGAAAAATAAGTTAAAACATAGGCAGATACTGCCAATAAAAACAGAAACAAGATAAAATTTTCTTTGTAAAAAAAGGTTGAAACCAAAAAAATTGATGTCAGTACAAGAGTTGAAAAAACTATTCTAAATCGCTTGGGAAGCCGGACAGCTCGCTTGAAAAACAACCGATTGTAAATTTTTTTCAAAAAGCTCATTCTTGGCTTTTTAAAACCTCCTCATCAATATCAAAATTGCCAAATACTTTTTGCACATCCTCCAACCCCTCAAGCTCCTCTGCAAGCTCCAGGATTTTCTTTGCCTCAACTGGATCCTCAATTTTCACAGTTGTTAATGGCTTGTAATCAAGCTCTGGATGAACATCTTCAATTCCCATCTCCTCCAAAACTTTTTTTGCTTCTCCTAAATTTTCAAAAGGAAAATACACAAAATAATACTCACTATCCTCCTCTATATCAAAAGCTTTCACCTTTTCAGAAAACTCAAAAACCTTCTCCTCCTCTACCCTACTCTTTTCAATTGACACGCTTCCGCAGCGCTTAAAAAGGTGCTCCACTGCCCCCTGCACAGCCAACTTTCCTCCTGCTCTTTCCAAAACCTGTCTTACCTCGTTTATGCTCCGATTGTTGTTGTCAGTCATCACATGGATAATAAAGGCTGTTCCCTTGGGCCCAAAGCCTTCGTAAAAATACTCCTTTAAAGCTTCCTTTTCTCCTCCTAAAGCCCGCTTTATTGCTCTTTCAATATTCTCCTTTGGCATCCTAAAACTTTTTGCTTTCTCAACCGCCATCCTTAGCCTGACGTTTTTCTCTGGATCAGGAATTCCACCGCCTTGGATCACAGCTAAAGTAATCTCTCTTGAAAGCTTTGAAAAAAGCTTTCCTCGCTTTTGATCCTTTGCCTGCTTTTTTCTTTTAATTTGCGCCCATTTTGAATGACCAGCCATACTTCTCTATTATACTTGACATTGACCAAAAAACCAATATACTTATTTAGAAATTTTAAGTTCCAAAAAGCCTCATGGACCTACACCAGCTGGAAGTTGCAGCCATAAACGCAGCTTTAAAAAACGACTGGCAAAAAGCTATTGAGTTAAACTCTCAAATTGTTGGCCTTGATCCTCAAAATCTGGAAGCCCTCCTGAGGCTTGGCTTTGCTCACCTACAAAAAGGCAACTACAAAGATGCAAAAAAAGCGTATAAAAAGGTTTTGGAGCTTCAACCAAACCACCCTATTGCAAAAGAAAAGCTCTCCCAAATAAACGTGCTCCTTGAAAAAAAGAGCAAGCCAAAAGAAAACTCAAAATTAGAACTTGACCCAAATCTTTTTGCTGATGTGCCTGGGAAGACTAGGACTGTTTCCCTTGTAAATCTGGGGCAAAAACAAGTTTTAGCAAAACTTAGCATCGGCGAAAAGGTAGAGCTTAAAATTAGAAAGCGTCGAGTCGAAGCAAGAACAGAAAAAGGAGAATATATTGGAGCTCTTCCGGATGATCTTTCCAAAAGACTTATTCTCTTTATGAACGCAGGAAGCAAATATGTAGCTTATATAAAAGATGCATCCCTTAAAGAAATAATTCTTTTTATCAAGGAAATCTCAAAAGGAAGGAAGGTTGCACGCTTTATCTCCTTCCCTGACGATATGAGAAAAAACATAGAATATCTGGAAAAAATTTTAGAAGGTAAAGAAGAGGAGGGCGAAGAAATAAAGGAAGAAGCCGAGGAAGAAGAAGTAGAACCAGAAGAGGTTGAAAATATAGAAGAGTTGGCTGAAAAATTGGATGAATATGAAGAGCTTCAAAGCATTGGGGTCAAAGTTCAATCTGAAGATGAGGAAGAAGAAGAGGAAGAATAACTTTTTACCTTATCTTTGAAAAACACTATCCTTCCAAGAAGTTTTTGAGTAACCTCTCTAGCTCTTTCTTTAACCTTAGCCTCTCGCAATACTTCATAAAAAGCTAAAACAAAAGCTATAAGAAAAACAAAAATATACGTTTTGTAATCGCTCAAAATTACCTCCATTTTTGCTCCAGTTTTTTTCCTAAATAAAAATTTATTAAGTCTTCCTCTAGTTTTTCATCGTAGTCAAGTTGACATCCAAAGACTCTTGAAACAATCCTTTCTACAGTTCCCTCTTTTTTTGTACTTATAATACATCCCTCTCTTCCTTCCTTTCTTTCAAAGCCTAATACATCTATTCCCATTCCCTCAAAAACCGCTGCTAAATTCTCAGCAGCTGAGAACTCTTTATTGTAATAAATTTTTACCCTCTTGTTTTCTTCCCTTATTTTTCTGTTGTAAAAACTACCTTGGATCCTCCTGTGAAATTTTTTTAAGCTTATCTTCTCCTCCTCAACTTCTTCACTCCTTACTCTTATTGGTTGAAAACTAACAGGAGGTACTGTTAAAAACTTTGAAAAAATAAAAACCTTTTCAGCAAAAGAGGCATTAGTCTTGTAAACAAAAAACTTTTTCAACGAAAAGAAGACCTTTTCTCTTCTTCTGTCTTCATCCAGCTCTTTATTATTATAATAAATTTTTGATAAATCAGAATAAAAATAATAGTCAAGAGGAGTGGCAAACAAAAGCGAAAAACTCCGCTTTAAAAGCTCTGGGTCCTTCTCCAAAAAAGCTAGCTTTCCTATGCTCCCAATTCTATAACTCCCATATCCCCCTGGCACATCAATCTTAAAATCTAAAGGCAAATAGGAGTAATAGTTAATTCCCTCCCGAAGATCCAAACTTAAAAAAACCGGTTGAGAATCATAAATTAAAACACTCAACCTCTCTTTCTGAGAAAAGTACTTTGCTAAGCTATAAAACTTCCAAACAAAGTATCCTGTTAAAAAAACAAGCAGCAAAAAAAATATCTTGATCCTTCTCATAAAAGTTATTATACAGCAAGTAGTCTATCCAACAAGCCAGTGTTCAATTTTGAGCCTTTGCAGTTTTTTCTTAATCTCCTCTTTTGAAAGACCTTGAGAAATAAGTATTTTCCTCACCATAGATAAAGAAGCCTCAAACTCTGGGTGCACAATAACCTGAGCTCCAAGCTCTTTAAGCCTGTGCATATCCTTCTCCCTGTGAACCCTGGTAAAAATTTTAAGATTAGGATTTAAATTTAAAGCATTGGTTAAAATCGTCTCCTGCGAGAATCTATCAGGCACTGCAATTATCAAAATATTGGCCTTATCAACTTCCAGGTAATCCAAAACATCAGGATTGGTTGGATCGCCATAAATGATGTTCACGCCTGCCCGTTTTGCTTTTTCTACCGTTGCAAAATCATAATCTACAGCCACAAAAGGCTGGCCTATAAGCTGCAGGGCTCTGCCAATATACGATCCAACCCGACCGTATCCACAAATAACAATATGCTTTTTCAAGCCTAAAACATCAATCCTTGGTGGCTCGCGATCAAAGCGAAGCGAGATAAAATCATAAAGCGACTTAAAATTACGCCTTATAAAGCCTCGTATATTAAGATACAATTTTTCTTTTTGTTCAAACAGAAGTGGCGTTAAAAGCAAAAGAATTATCACAGCACCCACAGAAGTATAATAAATCCCCTCTGGCAAAATCTTATCTAAAAACCCCTGTTGAAGAATAATAAACGCTCCCTCTCCTACTTGAAAAAGGTTTAAGGCCACAGAAAAGGCTGTTCTTGTATGCAATTTCAAAGCCAATCCAATAGCTAAAATAATCAAAATTTTTGCCAAAAAGATAAAGAAAGCCAGCCCAACAGACTTTATAAACACTGACATAAAAACCTCTAAAGGAAAGGAAAGCCCTAAAACTGTAAAAAACAAAATTGCAAAAAAATCGCGAAAAGGCCTGATCTCAGAAAAAATATGTTGGTGCTCAAT
>WFWI01000034.1 GCA_015491205.1 Candidatus Microgenomates bacterium
CAGGAAACGTCAGCTCCACAATGGTAGCAATTTTTAATTAATCTCCCAAAGGGCCTAGTCAAAACTCTACCACATTTCGGGCACTCAAACTGTAATGGGCCGAACTCATCCTGCAATAAACCCAATACTCCTGAAGAGGTCGGATATACATCTATACCAAGAGAAATACTGCCTGCAACCTTTTGCATAGAAGGACACGATGAACCCGCAATATATACCTGCGCCCCATATATTTGTCCTAAAACTTGCAAATCCAACATAGAAGGAGAAACTTCTTCCCATACCTCTTCCCACTTCTCTTTTAACTCTAAAAGCTCTTTTGCACGATTGTAAACTACTCGTCGTGCTATCTCAGCAGAATGAGCATCTTCCTCTAAAACAGCTTCATAATACTTGCTCATTACCTTAGCAATTATTGGGTCTCCTTCCAGGAGATTATAAAACTTTTCTGTCTCAGATGGATCAACTTCTGTACCAGTTGTTTCTCTTATTATTCGTTGAAGAGTTTCTAACACTACTTTAGGATTTTCAACATTAGTAGCCAGCGGTGAAGATAAATAAAAATATTCGTTGTTATATTGAATAGTTTCTTGAAAGCCAAGAATCTTATACATTTGTGTTCTAATAAACTTAGAAAAAATCTCCCATGATTTAGAAAAGTCTTTATCTTCCCCCTCATATCTTAAAGCATAAGTTCTAACCATATTTTCCTCTCTAATAAAAACAAACACAAATCCATAATCACCAAAGCCTTCCATCCCAAACGACGGTGGACTAATCTGAATAGCTATACTGTATCCCTCTACCAAAATAGCCCTTTCTATGGCCTCAAGCGCTTGGTTTTCTACTCTATCCCTCTCTGTCCTTTCATTTGCCTTGAGATCTTCCACAATTGAACCTCTATGCCCGATAAAAGATAAGCGGGGCCTACCATCAATTTCTTGTATCTGATAAAAATATGGTTGAAATTTAAGCCCTGCTAAATGTTCTCCTAAAAGTCTAAAAAGATTAAGCTCAGCAAGCTGCAAAACTTCATCTTCAGGAACCCCTTCCTTCAACCTTGTCTGTAAATAAGCTATCTCTTGAGCTATAGGAAAGACTTCATCCAAGCGATAAATCTCTTGTGGGGTTAATCTATCAACTGGAGGGGAAACATTCTGTAGATTACTTATTCCAGATGACTGTGGGTATAAACTGTATCTTTCTACCATAATATTCCTTCTCCCTGCTCGGGGAGCCCTGTACCAGAGCAGAGCACGGTACAGGGCAAGCCCCCATTGAAACCCTTACTATTCAAGGAGCTCTATTCCTCCCTGTACCGAAAGCTCCTGCTCTGATACAAGAGGGTCTGGTGGGTGTTCGGGCTCGTCCAACCTGCCGTTTTAGGCAGGGGCATCACCGCTGCGGCACAGCCTCCCCGCTTTGCGGGGAGCCCGCCGTTTTAGGCGGGGCCGGATTCTCACCGGACTTCCCCAAATTACCCGCCGTCTTAGGCGGGTAGGCCTTCCCACCCCAAACTAAGCTTTGCTCCATGCTCAGGGTAACCCTAGACCGCTCCCCAGCTAAGCGGAGAGTCTGCTCAAGGGTTTACCCTGAACCGAGCTCTGCTCTGGTTCAGGGCAGTGGCCAATTCCAGACCCCTAATTTTTAAAGCGTATATAGGATAGAAAATCCTATCCTAAAATTCAACCTCAATCCGTCTCTTAATTTGTAAAGTTTTACAACTTGACAAGTTTTACAAACTTTCCTAAAATTAAAACCATGAAAAAGGTAAATGTTTACGAGCTTAGAAAAAACATTAAGGCTGTGCTTGAGGGGGTGTATATTCTAAAAGAGCCTGTGGTGGTTTATAAATACGACAAGCCCATAGCTACCATTCAACCCATAGATGACTCTCAAAAAGAGTCCTTTGAAAACTTTTTTGGTTTCTTAAAGGAAGGTGAGTCCGGAGTGGAATATGAAGACAAAATAAGGAGAAATGCCAAGGAGATAAAGCGCGCTAAGTTGGCGAGAAAGGGCAAATATGAAGATCTTAGTTGACACTAACGTTCTTATCGATTTCACCCATGGCTATGCAGATGTCCTCTCCCTTCTTTTAAAAAAGCAATCAAAAGGAGAGGTGGAACTTTTTACGAACCCAATTGTCCAAGCAGAATTTTTAGCTGATACCAAGCTTAAAAGACCTCATCTCCTCTCAAAAGCTCAAAAATTTCTCTCCCTATTCTCCACCCTTCCTATTGGAAAAACCACTGCCTTTATTGCTGGAGAAATATTAAGAAACAACTTGACGCCGACGTTGGCCGACGCTTTTATTGCTGCAACCTGCCTTGAACACTCCCTTTACCTTTTCACCAGAAACCAAAAGCACTTTTTAAGAATAAAAGGCCTGGAGTTATTAGACATAAACTCCCCTTTCTAAACCCAGCGCCTTAGCAAACAAAAAGTCAGAAAGGCGGTTTAAATACTTTAAAACTTCTTCACTATCACAAACAGCTACCACTCTTCTCTCTACCCTCCTTGCCACTGCCCGAGCAAAATGAAGAAAAGCAATAAATTCTGAGCCCTGAGGAAGCACAAAACGATTTAAAATAGAGCTTTTTTTTGTTATCTTCTCTATTTCTTGTTCAAAAAATTCTATTCTATCCTGTAATTTTAACTCAAGGTCTTTTTTTCCTCCAATCAAAGCCATTATTCTATAAAGGTCTTTTTGAATTAATGTAAGTGTTTTTTTCAACTCCTCGTCAGAAGCTTTTGCTATTAAAATTCCAAGAAGGCTTGACAGCTCATCTAAGCTTCCCAAAGCCTCAAATAAAGGATCATCCTTCCTCAACCTTCTCCCACCATAAACCCTGCTGTATCCTTTGTCTCCTGTTTTAGTTGTAATCATAGTTCTTTAAAACAACTTTTCTTAAAAACTCTCCCGGACTCAACACTTTAATTCCAAGTTTTCTCTCTATCGCAGGCAATACGAAATCTTTTTTGTTATAAGTGATTAAAAATTCGGCCTTAGCATGATACGCCCCTGCTATCACATGTTTATCATTAATATCTTTAACAAAAAGCCCAAATCTTTCCTCTATATCCTCTTCTTTTAAGTTAAGAACCCTGCAAAACTTTTTTAACTTTTTTATCATACTTGTCTTCTTAATGTTCTTTTTTACAAGAACTCGGTTTATCTCTTTTAAAGAAAGAGTAGAAATCCACCTTTCAACTTCTTTTAAATTAAACAATTTATATGCTGCTCCTCGCTGGGAAATTAAAGCAGAAATAAAAACATCAGAATCTAAAAATGTACTTATTTTTGCCACATTTCTTTACGAACTTTTTTTAGTTCCTTTTGAATCCATCCTAAATTCTTCTTGTCCTCAAGCTCTAAAAGTTTAAACTCATCAACAACATTAGCCTCTTTACCAAACCTTATTGGAATTCTATACACTCTTCCAAACCTTTTTGCTTCCACCTCTCCTTTTTTAATCCAGTTATACACAGTTCTTACACTTACTTGTAAAACCTTTGCAAACTGTTCTGGTGTATAAAATGCTATTTGCCCCATGCTTTTATTTTAGCAAAATATCAAAAAACAATTTCCCAATTTTTAATTTTTCTTCAGCACTCACTATACCCACAGCTGTAGCACTTTTTGCACCCCTCTTCATTTGCCAAAGTTGCAGAACCACAGGAAGGGCAGATGTCAAAAAGAGTCTCTTCCTCTCCTCCAACCAAAGGCTCTTGTGTTTGTTGGGAAACAAGCTTGGGCTTGGAATTACCCTTTACTTTTCTACCATTGCCATTAAGCCCATAGTGCATTGCCAAGACCTTTGCTACTGCATCAGGCAAGCTTCTTATCCTGTTCTCCCCAAAGCCCAAGCTCCGCGCTCCTCCTATATCTTTTAGCTGGTTAACAATCTCCTTTACTCGCTCTAAAGGTGAAAGGTGCGAGGAAAACCTTAAAGCCAAAGACACCATCCTACCCAAGCCTTCTGCCATAGCATAAACATCAGAGCCTGCTTTTCCAACGTTTATAAACACCTCCAAAGGCTCAGGCGGGTTTCCACCATTTGTGTTTATGGTAATAAAGGCGACCCCAACTGGAGTGTTAATTCTGTAAGTTGAACCATGCACAACCATTGGCCGGGGCTTAACAGTAGGCTCTTTTTTCTTCTCCTCTTCTTTTTTCTCTTTCTTTCTTTCCAAAACTCCTGGGCGAGAGCCCTCCCTCATAAAGGTTATTCCCTTACAACCCAGTTTGTAGGCCAAGGTATAAAGCTTTTTCACATCCTCAACTGTGTAGCTCTCTGGCGCGTTAACTGTTTTTGAGATTGAAGCATCAACATACTTTTGGATTGTCGCCTGCACCCTTACGTGATCCTCTGGTGTTAGCTCCCGGGCTGAGACAAACCACTTTGGTTTTTTAACCTTACCCTCCTTGTACTCCTTGCCATACTTTTTAAGCCATCTTTCCCAAAGGTGGTGCCTTATTGTATGCACCCCAAGCCTGTCCCGGCGGATAAACTCAAACTCAAAAACAGGCTCGATTCCAGAGGTTGTGCCTGCCATTAAAGAAGTAGAGCCAGTTGGCGCCTGCATTAAAAGAAGGGAGTTTCTTATTCCATATTTTCTGATTTTATCCTTAATCTCCTTTGGAAGCTGTTTTACAAAGCCTCCTTTCAGATAAAGCTTGGCGTCAAACTTTGGAAAAGCTCCTTTTTCGCGCGCCAATTCTGCTGAGGCTTTGTAAGCCTCATCCCTTATCACCCTGTAAACCTTGTCAATAAATTTTAAAGACTCCTTTGAGCCATATCTTAAATGTAGCTTAATCAAGGTATCCCCAAGCCCCATTGTGCCAAGCCCAATTCTTCGCTCGCCTTCAAGCTGGGTTTTTCTTATGCCCTCAAAAACATAAGGGTCCATATCAACCACGTTATCCTGGAAACGGACAGCGATCCTTACAAGCTTTCTCAAAGTTTTCCAATCAAACCGTCCCTTTTTCTCTATACCATCTCCTTTCACAAGCGCAGAAAGGTTTATAGAGCCAAGATTGCAAACGCCCCAAGCCGGCAACCCCTCTTCCCCACAATCCAAGCTGACATACCCGTTCGTCACCCAGGTTAAAGTTTCTGGCTCATAGACATCGTATACTTCCTCATACTCACCTGTATCCTCAACTTTTACAACTTGTGCTAGATTTGTACCGCCCATGAAATAATACTTCTCAAATATTTCTTTTAACTTCTTTCTCTTCTGAGGATGTGTTAACCCTATTTCTCTATAAAAGCGTGCTATCCCCTCATTCATAATTACTAGCTCATGCTTCACACCTGTGCCCGTAAGATCTCTTCCATCATAAACGGTCTTTTTCCGAGTGTAAGAATAAATCCTGCTGTGAATTCCAAAATTTAACAAAAGAAGCCTTACTTGCCGTAAGAGCTTTAAAGACGCTGATGTTAAACGCAACAGAGGATCATACGATTTCAAACTTACATTGCCATCTGTAGAAAACAATCCATCTAAAAGACCTCTTTGGAAATCCAATGAAAGGTTAAACCAAACTTGAGGAATTTCTTTGTCGGGCGACTTTTTCTTTGGTAAACCCAGAAGCCCCAAAATGTTGGCAAATTTATAGAAAAGCAATTGCTCTGAACCATGAGTAACAACTGTCCCATCTGCATAGGTAAGCTGATGCTCATATTTTGCATAACTTGGGCTTGCTCCTATTTTTTCAAAAAGTTTAATTAAAATCTCTTTCCATTCTTTTTCACCTCTTCCAACTGCAATCTTAAGCTGATGACCATATTTTTTACCTATCTGCCTAAAATAACCGTCTCCAATTGCTACACCGAAAATAAACCCAAACTCTCTATCACTTAAAAGATCTATATTAATCCCATATCTTTCTGCATAAAGCCTTACTTCAGGTGATATCTCAAGGGACTTCTTTGTATCATAAAAGGTATTGTCTATAACAACAACTTTGTCGCCTTTTTTCAAGTTAGCCACCTTCACCCACGCATATTTTTTATCCATCACAACCTTCAATTTATGATCTGCGGTCGCTTTAAGCTCTCCTCCATCGGAAAAAGTCACCTTGTAAATACGCTGCTTCCCATTGTTATACACCTTTTTTATTGGCTTCAAACCCTCAGGGGTAGCTATCCTCATTCCTGGTTTAAGCTTTTTTGCAGGAAGCCAACCAAACTCAGTTGCCACTAAAGTATCTCCTGTAACGCATGGATTCACACAAATTATCTTGTTCCAATACCAATTGTTGTAAAGCTTGTTATACCGCTCCATAAAAACAACTCCAGGCTCGGCTGATCTCCAGGCAGCTTCACAAATCAAATCCCAGAGCTTTCTTGCCTTAACCCTTTTGTAAACCTTAACCTTTTTCCCAAGGCTCTTCCATTTTTCAATATCACCGTCCCAAACCTCGTCGTATTCTGGGTCATCAAGGTCTGGAAAAACAAGCTCCCAATCTTTATCCTTCTCAACCGCCTCCATAAACTTGTCCGACACACAAACCGAAAGATTAGCTCCATTTATGCGCGACAAATCCTGCTTTACAGTAATAAACTCCTCAACATCAGGATGCCAATCCCAAAGCATAAGCATAAGAGCTCCTCGCCTCGAATTGGAAGTATAAAACCCATTTCCAGACAAAAGGTGAACGTCCTCCACCTCCAAATCAAAAACCTCTTCCTTTCCCAAGGGTTTTATGCTCTCAATTTTGTCAGCCAATGTCCTGCACATAATCTCTGCATCCTCTTTATCAGCCTCTTCCAAGGCCTCAAAATGATTTTCAATAAACATCAAGGTTTTGGCAGAAAAACTTGGGTTGGTGTAGGCGACTGTTCGCTGAATGCCAGAAAGATAGTTATATCTTGGCAAAAGGTTTATTGGAAAGTTAAAAGCTCCGTCCCTTTTTGAAATAGGCCTGTCATATGCTTTTGTTGTATAGTCCTTTACTATTTCAAAAAATTTGCGCATGTGCTCTGCTCCGTTTATACTCAAGGTATACAAATCCTTCCAACCATTCCCTCTTTTTTGAACTGTAAGTTTGCTTGGAATTCCAAGACCGGAAAGAAGAATCAGGCTTATATCCTCCAAAAACTTTCTGTTTACAGAGGAAATTCTAAACCCACCTTTTCCTCCCCTGTTTCCGCCATCTGCAAAGAAGGCTCCAGCAACAAAGCCAGCCATTACTGAATAAGGAGACCTAAAAATCTGCTCTGGCACAAAAACCTCATAAGAGTTCTTCTTGACAAACCCATTTATCCTGAAAAACTCCGCCAGCTCACGCGAATACACGCTTAAAACTGCAACCTCCCCATCTCCTTTTGAAAGCCTCACCTCCAATCCAAAAAGCTCTTCCAACTTTTCCTTTAAAAGCAGAATGTCCTTTGTCCTTTTGGCATCAACCGCAAACCTAAAACCCTTAGCAAAAGCATACTCGTCCTTAATCCTGCTTCCATCGCCCAGATAAACTCCAAGGATAAAAGCCAGGTCTTTGTTTAAGGTTTTAGGAAGCTTTATAGAGCGTCTTCCATAAGAGTATTTTGATGGTGCTGGTATCTTGGTATTTAACTCTACCTCAGGCAGATCATCCGGCATTTTTGAGGGCAAAAGAACAATCCAATCTCCCTCTTTAAACTCTCGTAGAGGTTTAAGGTAAAATCTCCCCCTCATATCAAATGTCAAAAGTTTGTGTTCTGCTGTAAGCTTTACCTTATAGCCTGCTTTTGTTCTTACCTCAAAGACCTCTTTTACTCCATTTTTAAATTTAGCAGAAATTCTTTTAAAACCTTTGTGGGTAGCAGAAAAATAACGCTCTTTTCCCTCAACAATTTCCTTTATTCTCACCAAACCTCGGTCAGTTGCTATGCGAGCATCGCCTGTAAAACACCCGCCTTGCTGAATAATATCCTTTGTTGCAGTTGAAAAAAGCTCTGCCCAATTTACAGGACCCGAGGAAAAGCCATTTACTTTTTTCACCCTTGCCCCCCTTGGCCTTAAAGAGGAAAGGTTTATCCCAACGCCTCCTCCCCGAGCCATTATCTCAACCATCTGCTTTAAGGTTTCCAAAATGCCTTCCCTTGAATCTTTTGGAGAGGGAATTACAAAACAGTTGTAAAAGGTGACAGTATAGCCTGTGCCAGCGCCTGCCAAAATTCTTCCTCCAGGTACATATTTAAAGTCTTTCAGCGCCTCGTAAAACTCTTTTTCCCATTTTTTCCTTTTTTTAGTGTCTTTCTCCACCTCTGCCACTGCCTTTGCTATTCGCCTCCACATCTCCTCTGGTTTTTTCTCAACTGGGTTTCCCTTTTTATCCTTTAATGCATAGCGGTCAAGAAAAACCTTTTCTGCAACTCCTTCAAGTTTCATAAGCGCCCTCCTTTAAACTTACAACTTTTTAAAGCCTTTTCAGCTCCTTTTCCAAATCTTCAAGGTCAACAAACCGTTTAAACACGCTGGCAAATCTAATATAGGCTATCTTATCAATTTTTTTAAGCTTTTCAGCCACCATCTCTCCTATTCTTTTACTCTCTACTTCCGAAAGCTCTTCTTGCCTTATTTTTGACTCTATGCTTCTTACGATATCCTCCACTTCTTCAGCTGAGACTATAGTTTTTTCGGTTGATTTTAAAATTCCTCGCCTTAGTTTTTCCCTATCAAATCTCTCCCTTCTTCCATCCCTTTTAATTACCAAAACCGGAAAAGCCTCCACCCTTTCATAAGTCGTAAACCTCTTCCCGCATTTTAAACACCTTCTTCTCCTTCTTATAGCTGCTCCGTCCTCCAAAACCCTTGTTTCTATTACCTCAGTGTTTTTATCCTCGCAAAAAACACATTTCATAATTTAATTCCTTTCTTTATCTAGTGCCACCTACAAAATTACTACACTACACCTAGTATTGCAAGAGGTATAAATATTACCTAAATATATCATCTCTAAATAAAGGCCTTGGAACAATCCTTAAATAAACCAAAGAAATTTTAGGTTTAAAAAACGAATCTGGGCATACAACTTTGTTCAACAAACTTGCTTTTTTGGCTTTTTAACAAGATTCACATTAAACTAAATACATACAAAAACATAAAAATTTACAAATATAAAAGTTATAATTGTCCTATGCTAAAACCAAGCCTAATTACTGAATTTATCGAAAAAAACAAACTCCCAATAAAACAAGCAGAAAACAAGACTATAGGGTGCATAGAATATTCGAAAACAAACTTTAAACTTAGATTTCCAGGAGGATGTTTTGGAATAATCTCTGTTTTTCTTGCTGGATCCTATCTTTATGGCTTCAGATTAGATTTGCCTTCTTTTCAAAAACTTCTTCCCACCTCTACTCATCCTGAAAATTGTTTCCATGTTAAAGAGCTTTTAAAAAGACCTAATGAATTCAAACTTAACAAAACAGATCTAGAAAAAATAAACAATCTTCTTGAGAAACCCAGAACAAAAACTATTAAAGAAAAAGTCTTATTTATAATTTATGGCTCATTCACCCTAAAAGGAGGTCTTACAATAGAAACATATGAAGGAAAAGAACAAGTGCGGGCTTTAATGATAAACTTAGACGATATTATAGAGTTTATCAAAAACCTTTGCCAAAAAGCGGTTGAAAACAGAGCTATCAAGCTCCAGTTTAACCTCGGTGTGGACTACCTAACCCAGGTAATGCTCGATCTTTTCCAAGACCACCTCTGGCAAAGCGTAGTAAAACATTACAAAGGCATTCCTATTTATAAAGTAGCCTTTAGTTCTTCAGGAAAATACAAGATTACAGAGTTTGGAAAGGTGTGATAAAATTAAAGCTATGGAGTTCTTTGTTATTGATACAAACTTCTTTTTCAATTTACAAGAGATAAAAAATTTTGGAAAAACCACCAAGGAAGTTATACAAAACCTCTCACAATACATAAAAAAGGCTGGGGCTTTAAAAAAGGCTGAGGTTTATATGCCTCCATCAGTTATAGAAGAACTTAATAGTTTCTTTGATGACGAACCGGAATACTTGAAGGAGTTTTTGGCTCTAATACACGTAAAGTCTCCTAACAGAAACTTTGTTAAAATCTCTGGCCAGGTGTTTTATGAGTTTGTAAAAGAAACAAGGATAAGAGCTTACAGAGGCCTTAAAATAGCAGAGGAGGAAGCAAGAAAAGCCGCCCAACTTGTTCTTAAAAAGACACCAAACAGTACAATAGAGTTTGAAAAAACTGTTGGAGAGGTAATAAAAAATTTAAGAGAAAGGTATCGCAATGCAACAAGAGTAAAATTCCTAGATAGCAAAGCTGATGTAGACCTTCTGCTTCTTACCAAAGAGCTCGATGCCACCCTAATATCAACTGATGAAGGAGTGCTTCTTTGGGCTGAAAAGCTAGGGCTTAAAACTCTTCCAGCCCCCCTTTTCAAACAGCGGCTGGAGAACCTTTTGAAGTAACTTCCTCATCGGGTACAAGATTTTGCAGAAAATCTGCAATCTTATCAGTCAAGCTTTTTGGTGGCTTTTCCTTGTAAACCAAATGTTCTGATAAGAGAAGCTTTACCTTCTCTTTTGTTTTCTTATCTGGAACAACAAGGTAGATGTGGTAATTAAACGGAGGGTTGGTAACAATAGTTAAAACATCTTGACCAAATTTTTTAATAAAATAAAAATGCGAAAGGTTCTCCCACCTTACAGTAATACCTGCGGTTTCTATGCCAAATTTCGTGATCTTGTTCTCAATCTTAGGAGAAGGCGTAACCGTCAAAACATAAAAAAGGAAAAGCAAAGTCCAGATAGGCACAAGAAGAACCTTGGATCCAAAAAAATAAATAATAAGAGAAAGCAAAAGAGCTAAAGCTAAATAAAACCTTATTATCTTTCCACTCCTTTTTCTATAAGGCCTTAACGGCGCTTTCCAAGAAAAAATCTCCTGTGGATTACCCGCCACACCTTCTTTTTTCTCAACATTACTCCTGTCTTCCTTTTGCATACAACTTAATTTTGCCTTCTTTTCTCAAAAAAGTCAAGAAAAGGTCTTAAAGACCTTAAAACTCCATCCCAAAATATACCCAACTACCCAAAATGATCCTACAAGGGTTATTCCTCCGACTAAAAAGCTATAAAAATCAATCTTAAATCCACCCAAAACATTTATATTAAGATTGTGTAACCATAGTTTAAAAATGTTTAAAGAAAACTCGGGGGCAACCCAAACAATTATTGTACACAGGACCCATACAATAGCAGTTGCCAATCCAAACGAGTTTGCCATTTTTACCTCAAACCCTTTTTTCATGCTTTCTCACCCCCTTTCTATACAATACCTATACCTATGGTATAGTATACAACCATCCATCTTTTTGTCAAGAACAAAACCACTTGAAAAACAAAAAGAAAATGTATATTATTTGTGGATAAGTTATCCACAAATTATGCTTTTTTCTTTTTGGGGTACAATTCTTTCTTGGTTAGAAAAAAATAAAGAGAAGAGTCCTCTTTTAGTCCCTATTTTAAAACAGATTGAACCAATAGAGCTTACCCAAGATTCCCTTGTTTTAAGGACAAACACTAAAGGTGTTGTTTATTTTCTTGAAAAAAGAAAAGGTGAGCTTGAGGAAATAATTCAATCTGCAACTTCTCAAAGACTTAAAGTTAAAATTGTGTTTCAACCCAAAAAAAAGAAAGAAAAACCCTCTCCTCTTTTGGAGTTTGGTGAGTCTGAAGAGGCTCTGCTTTTAAAGGCAAATCTTAACCCTCGGTTTTCCTTCGATAACTTTGCTGTTGCCTCCTCAAACCAGGTTGCTTATGCCGCTTGTCAATCTATAGCTGAAAAACCCGGAAAAGTTTACAACCCCCTTTTTATTTACGGTGGTGTAGGGGTGGGAAAAACTCATCTTGCCCAAGCTACTGCCAGAAAAATTCTAGAAACCTTTCCAAACAAAAAGGTTTATTTTTCCCCTGGAGATAATTTCACAAATGAACTTATAGAATCAATAAGAAATCGCAACACTGATGCTTTTAGAAGAAAATATAGAAAACTTGATGTTTTAGTTGTTGATGATGTACAGTTTATTGCAGGAAAAGAGGCTGTGCAAGAAGAATTTTTCCATACCTTCAATTCTATTGTCTCCTCTGGTGGTCAGATAATCTTAATCTCAGACAAACCACCGGATGAAATAAAAAAACTTGAAAACAGGCTAAAGTCGCGCTTTATGGGGGGGCTTATTATTGACATCCAACCACCTGATTTTGAACTTAGAACAGCAATACTGCTTATAAAAGCAAGAGAAAAAAATATTTCCATCGATATTGAAGCAGCAAAGCTAATAGCTCAGGAAATTACTGACACAAGGGCTTTAGAGGGAGCGCTTTTAACCTTATATGCCAAGATTTTAAACTCCTCCTATGAGGAGCCAAAAATCACATATGAATCTGCCTTTGAGTTTATAAATAAGCGCGCTTCTTCCCAAAAAAGGTTAACTATATCAGATATTTTAAAAACTGTTTCTTCCTACTATGATATCCCTGTCTCTCGCATAAAAGGGAATTCTCGGGTTTCATCTATTGCTCTGGCTCGCCAGGTTGTTATGTATATAGCAAGAGAAAAACTTAATTTAAAACTTGAGGAAATTGCTATAGCCTTGCGAAGAAAAGATCATACAACAGTGATCCATGGTGTGGAAAAAATAAAGCGACTTCTTATAAAAAATCCTCTTTTTAAAAAAGAATTGGGCCAGATTTTGGAAAGTTTAAACCTTTAGCCTGGTTTTAAACAAATTTTTCACAAAACTGTCAACAAAGAGTTTTTTAGTTTTTTTCTTTTCTTGACAATAAAAAAGAAATGTTATACAC
>WFWI01000035.1 GCA_015491205.1 Candidatus Microgenomates bacterium
ATCTTAAAGTTTATGGTAAAAAAGGAAAACCCTGCCCTATTTGCAAAACTCCAATTGAATACACAAAAATCTCCGGCAGATCAACCTTCTACTGTCCAAAATGCCAAAAATAAAGCGAAAAGGTAAAAGCTAAAAGCGAAAAACTCTTAAATTTTTCCACTTTTTCGCTTTTCGTTTTGCGCTTTTCGCTTTCATTCGTATCTTATCGCCTCAATTGGAGAAAGCTCACTGGCTTTTTTGGCTGGGAATATTGAAAATAAAACGCCTACCAAAGCTGAAACTCCAAATGCCATCAAGACAACTCCAAAATCAACTTTTGCTGGAATAAATTTTTTAATTACCTCTACCAAACCTAAGGAAATTATAAGCCCCAACACTCCGCCAAAAATAGAAAGTGAAAGGCCTTCAATTAAAAACTGAGCTAAAATATCTCTCTTTGTTGCTCCTACAGCTCTTCTTATTCCTATCTCCTTTGTCCTTTCAGCCACTGACATATACATAACATTCATTATCCCTATCCCTCCAACTAAAAGCGAAATTCCAGCTATCCCTACCAAAGCTAAATTAAGAATCCGCAAAATCCCTAAAAATGTATTCAAAAGCTCTGATGGTTTTATAACAGAAAACTTATCCTCATCATACCAACGTTTAAGCACCCTTTTAGCTTGATATTGAATATAATCTACATCTTTTTCTGAAAATGCCTTTAGATAGATAAAAGTAAAATTGTTCTGCGGGTTAAGATGAGGAAGACTTGTATAGGGAGCATAAACATTGTTATCATAATCTGGAGCTCCCAATCCTCCTTTCTCCTCAGCCACCCCTATCACTTTAAGCCTTACGCCTTCAACTGTTATATATTTTCCCAGAGCTTGGGCAGGCGAGTCAAAAAGCTCCTCTGCTACCTTCCAAGCAATAACAGCCACCTTGGCCTTTCTTCTAAAATCCTCTTTGTTCAAATCCCTTCCTACAAAGATTTTTTGGGCGTGAGCTTCCAAAATTTCAGGAGTTGACAAAATCAAATCCCCAACATACACATTTTTTCTGTAAGCTATCTTCAAATTGGGTTGCAAATATACTGGCACAACAAACTCCACCCTATCTATTTTCCTTAAAGCTTTAACATCACGCATTTTAAACCTAAAGTTTGATATCAAACCTCTACCGAAACCACCTGCTTGAATATTTCCTATAGTTACAAAAACAGTGTTTGACCCCAAAGATTCAAACTCTTGTTGAATATAACTTTTCACTCCAACACCTAACGACATCAAAAGCACTACTGCCAAAACTCCAATTAAGATTCCAAGAGAAGTTAAAAAGCTTCGCAATTTTGCACGTGCTAAAGAGCTTAAAACCGATTTGGTAAGAATAAGAAGATACTCTTTACTCATAAATTTTCCCATCTTTAATTTTTATCCTACGCTTTGCTCTTTTAGCTATACTCGGATCATGGGTAACAATAATCACAGTCTTACCCTTTTTATTCAACTCCTCAAGAATCTTTATTATTTCACCTCCTGTTTTAGTATCTAAATTTCCTGTTGGCTCATCAGCTAAAATAAGCTCTGGCTCCATAATTAAGGCTCTTGCAATCGCAGTCCTTTGCTGTTGTCCTCCAGAAAGCTCATTAGGATAGTTGTTCCTCTTTTCCCAGATTCCTAAATAAGTCAAAAGCTCTTCCGCTCTTTTTTTAATATCTTTGCCCTTTTCTCTGCTATAAACATATGGCAAAATTACATTTTCAAAAACTGTAAGCTTTGGAATAAGATTAAACTGTTGGAAAACAAAACCGATAAATCTGTTTCTTAAAGCAGAAATTTCCTCATCATTTAAATTAACAACGCTTCTACCCTCAATAAAAATCTCTCCAGAACTTGGCTTGTCCAAAAGGCCCATAAGGTACATAAGGGTTGATTTCCCGCTTCCAGAAGGACCCACAAGTGAAATATATTCGCCTTTTTTTATCTCCAAATCTATTCCTTTTAAAACCTCAACCCTTGCTTCTCCTTCACCAAAGCTCTTTTTTATATTAACAAGCTTTAATAACATCTTAAGAGCTCACTTTTAAGGAAGAACTATAACATCACCCCCTTTCAATCCTTTTTTTACCTCTACCTCTCCCTCAATCTCCTCTCCCAACTCAACCTCTTGTTTTACTTTTTTTCCTTTAATGAGCTTATAAACATATTCTTTATCCTCTTCTTTTTCAACAAAAGCTACAGGAACAGCTATTACTCCCTTAAGGCTCTTTCCTTTGAACTCTATCTCGCCTGTCATGCCTATTCTTAATTTTGTTTTTATCTCTTCAGGTAAATTGCTAAAACTAGCTTTTGCCAAATAAGTTATGCCCGCTTCCTTTCCAACAGGAGTTAAAGAAATATAGAAAACTTCTGCTTCTATCTGCTTACCTGTAAAAGAATCAAGCTCTATCTTACCTCTCATACCCTCCTTTATCTTTACTACCTCCTCCTGATCTACTTCAAAACCAAAGTAGATAGTATTTGGATCAACAACCTCAATTACAAACTCAGCTAAGGAAACATTCACACCTGCAGTTTTAGGCTCGACCTTTGTTACAACACCTTCTATGGGAGAGGTTAATGTCGCATTTTCCAAAGCAATTTTACTTATTTCAACATCCAACACCGAGTTGTCCAAATCAAATTGAGCCTTTTCAACAATTCTTTTTATCCTATTCTTTTCTGTATCTGAAATATTCCAAACTTCAAAATCTTTGTAATCCTCCTTTGTCTGCTCAAAATCCCAACGTGTTTTAAGATAAAAGTTCAAATATTTCCTTAAGTTCCTCTCAAGCTCCCGCTTATCAAAACTTGCTACTGCTTGACCCTTCTTAACATAATCACCCTCTTTCACCCCTAGCCAAACAAGCTTTCCTGAAACTCCAGGTTTTATAACAACTCTCTGCTCGCTCTCAACTCTGCCAACAAAAGAGACTCTTTCTTCCAAGTCTTTTCTTTGAACTTTGTAAATATTTAAAGAATCTTCTTTTTGTTTATAATTTCGAAAAATAAATGTAGAAACTACTACTATCAAAATTAGTATTACAAAGTACAAAAACTTTTTCTTGGCTATCTGTTGCAT
>WFWI01000036.1 GCA_015491205.1 Candidatus Microgenomates bacterium
ATCATATGCAGATTAAAAAGGATTTACTTCTTAGAAGGAAAAAGAAACCACCTATCTGGCCTAAACTTCTAATAATTCTTTTGATCTTTTTTGTCGGCTTTTTAGCAATAGGGGGTATAACTTTGGCTTGGTTTTTAAAAGACCTACCATCTCCCTCAAAGCTTTCTACTGAAAGCTTTGCAAGCAGTATTATAACTGATAGAAATGGCAAGGTACTTTACGAGTTTTATAAAGAAAAAAAACAGATTCCAGTAAAATTAGACGAGGTGTCAAAATATGTAATTTGGGCAACCATTGCAATAGAGGATAAGAATTTTTATAAACATAGAGGGGTTTCAGAAAGGGGTATTTTACGAGCCATCTTTAACACGGTGTTTAGGAGGAAGCTTCAAGGTGGTTCGACCATAACACAACAGCTTATTAAAAACATTCTTCTTACCCCTGAGAGAACCTTGTCAAGGAAAATCAAAGAAGTAATTCTAGCCTTTGAGGTAGAACGTCGATATACAAAGGATGAGATTTTAGAAATGTATCTTAATAATGCGCCTTATGGTGGAGCATTTTGGGGAATAGAAAGTGCAGCCAGGGGGTATTTCGGAAAATCAGCTAAGGATCTTAGTTTGGTTGAAGCTGCTGTCTTGGCTGGTCTTCCTCAAAAACCTACTTATTACTCACCTTTTATTGGAAAAAAAGATGCATGGAAAGCTAGAGCGAGGCAGGTTTTGCGAAGGATGAGAGAGGATGGATATATTAGCAAGAAGGAAGAGCAGCAGGCTATAAAACAGCTTGATAAGTTAACCTTTAAAGCCCCAAAACTTACAATTCGTGCTCCTCATTTTGTGTTTTTTGTAAAAGAAAAATTGGAAGAAAAATACGGCGACGATTTTTTACAAAAAGGACTTAAAATAAAAACAACTTTGGATTTAAATCTTCAAGAGAAAGCTCAAGAGGTAGTAAAAGAAGAGATAGAAAAACTAAAAAAATATAATGTTAATAATGGAGCAATTGTGGCTTTAGATAGCAAAACTTCTGAAATTTTGGCGATGGTAGGCTCCTATGACTTTTTTGATGAAAAATATGGGAAGTACAACGCCACAGTTGCGCTTCGCCAGCCAGGATCAGCTGTCAAGCCTATAACCTATGCTGTAGCTTTTGAGCGAGGGTATACTCCAGCTACTGTTCTTATGGACGTGCCTACTGAGTTTTATGTTGACAAAGATAAGCTCTACAAACCTGAAAACTATGATGGTAAGTACCGGGGCCCAATCCAGCTTAGATTTGCGCTTGGAAACTCTATCAACGTTGTGGCAGTAAAACTTTTGGCACTTGTTGGGCTTGACAGCTTTTTAGACAAGGCTTATAAGATGGGTATAACTACTTTTGAGCCAACAAGGGAAAACCTACGACGCTTTGGACTCTCAATTACTTTAGGAGGCGGGGAGGTAAGACTGTTGGAGCTTGTCAATGCTTATACGGTTTTTGCCAGAGGAGGAGAAAAACTTCCGTATTCATATATTCTTGAGATTCAAGATTTTAAAGGTAAGACCATCTATAAGAAAAAAGAACCAAAAAAAATAAGGGTGCTTGATAAGTCAGTGGCTTTTTTGATTTCACATATTTTATCTGACAACAATGCCAGGCTTTTAGCTTTTGGTCCAAATTCATATCTTAGAGTTCCAGGAAAAACAGCGGCAGTAAAGACGGGTACTACCAATGACAAAAGAGACAATTGGACAATAGGTTTCACAAAAGATATTACAATAGGCGTTTGGGTAGGGAATAATGATAACTCTCCAATGGGTAGAGTAGCCTCAGGGATAACCGGAGCTAGCCCTATCTGGAATAGGATTATGCGCTATGCACTTTCAAATGGTTGGGAAGATGGAATAATTGAAAAGCCTGACAATGTGGTTGCTAAAGAGATTGACGCTTTCTTAGGAGGACTTCCAAAAGAAGGCTATCCCACGAGAGTTGAATACTTTATAAAAGGCACAGAGCCAAAAAGTACTTCTCCTTTTTACAAGAGGCTTAAAATCTCCAAAACTACCGGGAAGCTTGCCAATGAGTATGAAATTCAAACTGGCAATTATGAGGAAAAAGAGTTTGTAGTAATTACAGAAGAAGACCCTCTTTCGCCTGATGGAAGGAATCGTTGGCAAGAGGCAATTGACAAATGGATAGAAGAGCAGGATGATCCTCGCTATAAGGCTCCAAGGGAAATCTCAGATTACAAACCAGAGGAAACTCAAATTCTTCTTGATTCCCCCAAAGATAAGCAAAAAATTGATTCTAACAACGTTGAGATAAAAGGCAAAATAGTTTCTGATAAAGAAATTGAAAAGCTAACAATCTTTGTGGATGAGGCAGTAATTTTAGACAAAGAAGGAGCAAAAAGTTTTGATGAAATAGTAAGCCTTGAGGATGGGGTTTATTCTTTGAGAATTGTAGTTAAAGAGAAGGATGGGAAGCAGGTAGAAAAGACAATAAAGTTTGGGGTTAATGTGAAAGTTGAGGAGTAATATTTAGGGCTTTTAAAATCTTTGAAAGTTCTTCTTTTGCTTTTTCCTCTGTTAGATTCTTGTCAAAATCAGTAAAGAAGAATCTTAAAGTAATTTTCTTGTCTTTGTAAACATCTATAAGCTCTATTCTC
>WFWI01000037.1 GCA_015491205.1 Candidatus Microgenomates bacterium
TCTCCTCGGCCACGCTCTTGTTTTTAACTTTACGGAAAATAAAACTAAAAAGGGCAGGACGATATTTTTTAAAAAACTCCTCAAAAGCAAGTTCATCACCTTGTTTTAGTTTTTCAAGCAATCTATTATCTCTCATCAGCTTTTATTATAATAAATTATTATGAAACGACTAAAAACCAGGCTTATATACCTTCTTCTTATCTTTTCGCTTTTATCCTTGGCTTACTCTTTACCAAAATTAAAGCAAAAGTTTTTTCCCAAAAGGGCTACAAAAATTTTTCCTTTCAAAAAAGAGGAAATAAAGGAAATAACCTTCCAATTTTCAAAGGAAAAGACTCAAACATTAAAAAAGCAGCCAGATGGCTGGAAGGTAGCAGTAAACAAAGATGAGTTTCCAGCTGACAAAAACAGGGTAGAAAACTTGCTTGAGTTTTTAACCTCCCTTGAAAAAAGTGAAATCGTTTCGCGAAAAAAGGAAAAACACAAAAACTTTGGGATAGGTGACAAAAAAATTGTTGTAAAGGATACCTCAGGGAAAACCTTTACTCTTTTCATTGGGAATCCAGCGGGTCTACAAAAGTACTATGCACGGGTTGATGAACAAAATGAAGTGTTTATAACAGAAGGATTAGAGCTTTTCCCACAAGATCTGCGAGATCTACAGCTTAATTTTATAGCCTCAACTGAAAAGGTAGAAAAAATAACCTTAAAATCAGAAAAAGGAGAGCTTGTATTTGAAAAAACCAAAGATGGCTGGAAAATAAATGACAAAAAAGCTGATAAGTCAAAGGTAGACTTTCTCTTAAGCGACCTTGCAGCCCTTAAAGGAGAAGATATAAAAAAGGCTGGGAAAAAAGACAAGATTGTCTTAACAATCCAAGCCGTCGAGAACAAAAAAACAAAGATTCTCAATATTTACAAGGTAGGACAAGAATATTGGGCCAATATCGAGAAAGATAAGTACTTTTACAAACTCTCTTCCTTTACAGTAGACAATCTAAAAAAGGTGGAGAAGGATTTTTTACCTTAAAAGATAAACCTTATCTCCTATCAAAAGATAAACCTTTCCTTGGGAAACAAAAAAGCCTTGTGCTTTTGAAATAGACGGATGAGAAACCTGCTCCTGAACCTCCCCTCCTTCTTTGCTTACAACATAAATCTTGCTAGCTTCTTTGTCCAGAAGATAAAGATTGTCAGTGTCTCTGTCAGTATAAATGTAATCAAAATAATACTCTTCAACTGGAAGCTTTATTGAAAAACCTTCCCTTCTTCCCTGAAAGTATCTATACAACCTACTGCCTGAGGCAATATATATAGCTCCATCAATTGCCATATCAGAGTCCTCTTCTACTGAAGGCAAGGGCTGCTTTAAGTACTCTATTGCCTCAGAATAACCTTCCTCAACAGGAGTAAACTTTAACACCTGATCTTTTTCTGCTTCCAAAACATAAAAATTCTTGCCATAAACTTCAAAATCAACCAGGCTTCCCAAATCTTGTACTTTATCGACCAAAAGTTCCGGTTTTTCTTCTCCTCCTAGTTTAAAAATTCCTTTATCAGACAAAGCATAAACCTCTCCATTAAAAGAAGAAACAAACAGCACATCACCTACTCCTTCCAAACTCAATTCTTTATTGGACTTACTTTCAAGATCTACTTCTATCACCTTGCCATTATCAGTTAAAACAAACATTTTTCCTCCTGAATAAGCCACGGCTTTTCCAGAAAACTCTTTTCCCAAAAGCTTCAGGTCAAAAAACTCCTCTAAACTTCCCTTTGCTTCTTTGAAAATACTTGCTTTTTTCTGCTCCAAAAGCTCTCTTACTTCAAAAACAAGAGCTCTTTTGCCTTTTGGCAAAGAGTTCTCAAGCTCCCTTACTTTTTCCTCTGCCTGGCGAAAATATTCTTTCGCTTTTGAAGGAGAAAGGATTGCCTCCTCCTCTGCCTTTGAAAGAAGGGATTCAACCTCGCCTTTTACCTGCAGGACTTTCTCCCTTGCAAGCTTCTCCTGTCTTCGCGTATACCCTACATATACGCTTCCTAATAAAAACAAAACTAAAAACCCAACCAAAGCAATCTGAAATTTTACAGACGAGGAAGGCAGAGAAACTCGAGGCAAAGCTCTCCCTGAAACAACCTTATCCCCCTTCTCTAGCCTTTCAACAAAAGCAGCAATAAAAGGGGCGCTGTGCTCCTCTTTTTCCTCTTCTACGAAATCAGCCTTTTTAAGCTCAAACAGCCTCTCCTCTTCAAAATCCTCAAAAGCAAACACAAAAAGATCTCCTACCTTTACTTTTCCAACTGCGCTTTTATTTCCAGAAATAATAACCCCTCCTTCCTTTCCTCTTCTTCCCAAGACCCTTCCCTTTCCTACAGTTTTCAAAAGAAGCTTGCTATTCTCCAAAAATCCGCAAGTCAGGTCCAAAGCAGGTGGCAGATTATGCTCATGTACTTTTTTAGCTATAAGCTCGTCAAACTCTGCCAAGCTCAAACCCTCTCTTAATTCATCCAAAACACTGTATAAAAACCCTGTCAATTCTGCCTCCTCTGCCTCAGCTCTTACTAAAGCTACAAAATTATCCTCTTTAACATAAACTATCTTTTCTTTTTTTCCATCCTTTATGTTTACAAAAGACTCAAGGTAAAACATAAAATTAAAATACAAAATTTAAGCCTAAAAGCACAATCCCCATGCTTAACAAAAGCTGCAAAGCTGCCAAAAAATCAAAAAGCCAATAATATTGAGTTTTTACCGTATTATTAAGCACCTTCACAACATGGAGATAAACTATAGAATAGACTATGTAAAGCAGCGCAAACAAAAGATAAAACCCTACCAAAAAAAAGCTCACTAAAGAAGAAAAACTGGTTCCAAAGTTTAGACTAACTCCTTCCATTTTTCCTTTTGGTAATCAATTTATTAATTATCTTAACCACCTCGTCAGGATATGGCACTTTCAAAAACTCAATATTCTGTTCTGTACCAGCTGTCTGGACAATCACATTGCCGTACCTGAAAATATTTGAAAACGGCCCTGCGGAAATGGAAGAGATATCCTCTATATTCTCTATCTTTGTTCCAGAAAAATTGCGAAAAGTCAGAGGTTGATAATCCAAATCTAACACCCGCTTGTTTGTAACAATTCCAACATTAAAGAACCAAGAGGTTATGTTTATTACAATATAAGAGAAGAGTACTGCCAAGAGAAAAATATTAAGCGCTAAAAGCTCATAAAAAGAAAAAAAATTGGAAAAAGCTATTCGCAAATATACGTTTAATCCGACTATTAAAATAACAAAAACAAATGAGTTAAAAATCCAAGGAAGCTGGGTTATGGGATGAGCTCGCAGGATTAATATAATCTTCTCTCCTTTCTCACGAGTATTAAAATCAGCTTTTGGCAGAGCACAAAAAGAATGAAGGAGTCTGTTTCCTTTTTTAACTGGCAAATTCTTTGACATGCTATTTAATAATACCAAAATTTTCCAAACCTTTGTGGTATAATGTATTTTGCCCTGGTTGCTGGAGCGGCCTGGAACCACCTCTTGTACCCGCCGTTTTAGGCGGGTCCCATCCCGAACAGAGTCGTGAAACGGGCCAGCGCCGACGATACCCGCCGTTTTAGGTGTGGAAAATAGGTCGCAGCCAGGGCATTTTTTTAATTAAAAATTAAAAGTTTAAAATGCAAAATTGAAGTCCAAAATTAAAAATTTTAAAGTTTGCATTTTGAATTTTTAATTTATCGTATTTGTATTACACGGTAAAATAAAACATGGCAGATTATTTCAAAATTGGTTTGTTGATACTAAATAAAAATAGAACAAAATTTTTAGTCTGCGAAAAGTATCCTCAATTTGTAACTTCCCTTTACATTATGCCTGGAGGGAAGCTTGAAGAAAAGGATGATTTAACCTGTCTGCAGAATGAGATTAAAGAAGAGTTGAATTGTGGGATCGATTTTTCTTCTCTAAAACTTATTGGTGAATACGAAGATATAGCAGCTGGCAGACCTGATAGAAAGGTAAAGATTCGCCTATATCAAGGTAAAATAATCGGAGAACCTACTCCCTCTACAGAAATAAAAGCTCTTCACTGGATAGGAAAAGAAGACCTTGACAACCCAAAACTATCCCCAATTATCCGCAACAAAATCCTTCCTGATCTTATAAAGAGAGGGATTTTAAAATGATAACTTAAAATACTTCCTTCCCTATTCCTTGTTTTACTATCTGTTCCTGAACATATTTAAGTATGCTCGCCTCATAAAATTTTTTACTGGTTCTTCTCATCTGTATCCTGTGACCAATGTACCAAAACATAAAAGAAATAATACAACTACTCAATACCCCTATAAATTTGAAAGTAATCAAATTTATTCCTGCTAGAATTAAAAAGGCTAAAGACAGTTTATACAGAGCTACAACAAGCCAGCTGCTCTTGCGATAGTCATCCATTTCTAAAAATGCTGCCAGTTGTTCATTACTCATTTCATCCGGGTTAAGTCCTATTGATTTTAACCAATTTATTGTTGCTTCTGAAAGTTTAGGTCGTTTAACAACTTTCCGGAGATTACCAAATACATCCTCATAAGCTTCATTTATAGCCTTCTGTCTTTTTGAAAAGTGTTCCATCAGTTTTACTAGATTAAAATCATTAAAATCTTCATATGGATCTTCAAAAGACAAGATAACGCCAGCAACATCTTTTATATTCTTATAATTTTTTTCACCCCACATTCCCTCATCAAAAATTGTGGTCATAGTCAATTTTATTCTTCTTTTATCCCATCCTAAACCTCGAAAATATTCCTCTGCAGTTTCTCTAAAAAGCTCATACTCGCTTGCCTTGGGACGAAAAAGTCTTAGATGTTTATAAATCTTAAATATCCTTTTCGCCTTAGCTTTTTCATTCCCCATAAAATAACCAAAAACCCACAGCGAGGCATAAACCCCTAAAATAACCAAAACTATTTTGACATCAACCTGCCAAAGAATATAAAATCCAGCTAGGATAGAGCTGAGCCAAAACAAATTGACAGCAAGAATTCCAGCAGTACTATTAAAAACTGGAGGTTTTAAGTAAGTCTTTTTTTGAGCGTTAGTAGCCCATTGTGGAACAATAAAGCCTACTATAATTAATATTATTCCCAGTATCAGCATAATTTACCCTTCGTGAGTATTACCACTATCATAGTAAGTAGTTCTTCCGCCCTCTGTTTTCCACTTAACCCAGTAACTGTCACCATTGTACATCGTTACATTCAAAGCATTTCCATTCCATAGAATACATAGAAGATCCTCATGTTCCAAAGCCGCCTTTATTAATCCTACTACAGCTTTTCTATATATAGTACGCAGAGCATACCAAATCACGGCGAGAGATAAAGAAAGAACACTCACCCAATCAACACCCTTAGCAAAACCCCAAATCAAACCTGTAAAAGTTAGACCAAGTAACACATTTCGGATAAAACCAAAAACAGCGGCAGAACTCGGATGAAGAATAAAAAAGCTAATTAATAAAATAGGTAATAGAAGAAGTAATAACCAATTTTTTGTCACAATAGCATAAATTATAAATCCAGTTATTGAGATAAGAGGTAGGAACGATAGAAATAATAATTGAATTCTTAACTTCCGAGGGGAGTAAATACCTCTTAGTGCCCACTGTAAGGCTATACCTCTGTCAACACCTATGTTTGCCACTCCCTCCAACACTCTTCTTTTAAGCTCCTCAAAATTTTCAAATGGAAAGTTCTCTAATTCTTCAACATGTTTGGGTCTTTTGTTTTCTCTATCCCTCACCCCATCTTAAAGAACTTAATAAAAACCTCTCCTTTGACACCACTTTTTAGCTTTTATTTGTATAGTATACCAAAACATCACTAGAACATAAGCATTATAAATTTAGAGAGCGTAATGCTTGTCCTGTTACTTTGAAAAAAATAAAGAAAATATGTAGACACTAAATTTACTCTAAGCGACCCTACAAATATTTTACCCAAAGTAACCGATAATCTATTTTTACCTATTTGACTGGATCCCCTTACTACAAAAAAGAAGTATTAGTTGGGGATAAGAAGATAGGAGGTGAAATTTTGAAAGTCTCACTCTCCGACCGAATCTCCCCAATTCAACCAGACACAGAATTCTTGACAATTATCGACGCTTGTGAACCCTCATATCTGCCCATTCTACAGCACTAAACCTTTACCTTTTAGTACCGTTAAATGGGCAATACCCTAAAATAAAAGTTCACAAGCCTAAAAGAGGTCAAATCTACAACATACAGCTAAAAACCCCTAAACCCTCTGTTAAATCTTTTGTGCATTCCTCTCTTGTGCATTCTTTCCATCATCTCCTCCATCTCTTCAAAATCAGGATAGACTTTACGATAAAACTCTCTCATATGAGCTGGGCCGCGCATTAAGATAAACCTATTCAAACCAAAAACATCAAACAAATAAGCGCCAACAAACAAAGCAATAATAAAAGCAAGGGTTATCAAAAGAAAGCTTTTTTTGTAGGAAAACTCATATTTTTTAAGAAAAATTATACTAAGGAAGATAAAAATTCCAGCCAAAACAGGTATCCACCAAGGAAAGTTTTCAAGCAAAAACCTCAACCTCCACTCCACAAAAGGCCCCTTTGCCCTAAAGTAAAAAATTAATAAGTTTAAAAGAAATAGCGCTGTAAGGCTTGTCCCTACAAGGCCTAAAAAACCCAATAAAGAACCCAAGAGAAAATACCAACGCGGCTTCATCTTAACCTTTCCTTCCCTAATAAGGTTCATAACTCTCTCCTCAAAGT
>WFWI01000038.1 GCA_015491205.1 Candidatus Microgenomates bacterium
CCCGAGGCCTTCTACCGCTCTCTGCTTTGACAAATATGGGAGTTTATGGAAACGGGCGTGCATTTGAATACCTTATTGCCAACCTCCTTTTTGACCCGTTGGAGGAAGTTAGAACGATCGCGCAAAAAATGAATAAAGAGCTTAGAAAAGTAATCCCAGCTTTTATCAAAAGAGCCACTAACGAAAAAGGAGAAGCTTTCAGAGAATACCTTAAAGCAAGAGAGGAACGAACGAGAGAATTAATTAAAAAATACACAAAACAAACGCCCGTAAAAAGAGTCAAAAGGGCTTTTGTCAAGCTTATAGACTGGGAAAAGCAAGGTGAAGAAAAAGTTTTAGCAGCAATTTTGTACGAGCGAACAAACAAACCTTACAAGGAGTGCCTAAAAGCAGCAAAGTCCTTGGGTCCAAGACAACGCAAAAAACTTTTTGAAGCCTATCTTTCCGACCGCCAAAACCGACATCACAAACCAGGCAGAGCTCTCGAGCAAGTTTACTTTTCCTTTGAAATCACAGCAGATTGGGGAGTTTATAAAGACTTAATGAGACACAGGATATTGACCCGCTTCAAACAGCTTTTTACAAATGAGCTTGGCTATTGGATACCTGAAGAAATCAAACTTGCTGGATTTGAAAAGGAGTATAAAAATGCAGCGGAGTCTGCCTTAGAGCTTTATAACAAAATGAAAAATGAACTGCCAGTTGAGGCTCAATATGCAGTTATCCACGCAGCCTACAACAGGTTTTTTATAAAAATGAACTTAAGGGAAGCTGTGCACTTGACGGAGCTTCGCTCCTCTCCCCAAGGCCACCCAACCTACAGAAAAGTAGCTCAAGAAATCGCCCGGCAGATAATCAAAGTTTACCCGACCTTAGGCAAGTTGGCCTTAAAATTTGTTGATTACAAAGACTACCATTTAGAACGCCTCTCAGCCTTCAAGCGCCTGGAAGAAAAGGCTAAAAAGCTGGGAATAAAGGGATTTGAAGAATAATTGTTCAAGAAACCCCGCAGGTTGACATTTAGAATTGCTTAAAAACCTCGAAGGTTGATTAAGAAACCTTCGAGGTTAAATTCCTCTTTAAATTACTCCACTGTTTCACTGTTGGCAATCTAACTATCATTTAAGTAATAAATTCTAAAAAGTTCTCCTGCGAGATGACCTTGAATTCAGCCTCGGGATAAGCCTTTTTCCAAGCAGCAGGAACTCTTACCCTTTTTCTTTTCCATTTAAACTCGTAGCCAAAAAGTCTGCCTTCCCTTTCCTCCACCCAATCTATCTCCTGCTGATCCCACGTTCGCCAAAAAAAGTTGCGGGAGTATAACCCTTTATAACTTTGTTTCTTTATTCTTTCAATTACCAAAAAATTTTCCCACAAGGCGCCAACATCATCGCGCAATTTTATCGGATTAAAATTGTTAATTACCGCGTTGCGTATTCCTAAATCCCAAAAATACCAACGTGAATTTTTTGTAATTTCCTTTCTTAGATTTCTACTGAAACCCCTTACATTGACTAAAATAAATGTTTTTTCAAAAAGGTCCAAATACCGCTCAACTGTACCTCTTGCAAGCTCAAGGCTGTCCGCAAGCTCTGAAAGGGAAAC
Organism: Candidatus Microgenomates bacterium; assembly: GCA_015491205.1. GTDB lineage: Bacteria > Patescibacteriota > Microgenomatia > UBA1406 > GWC2-37-13 > S141-128. The sequence continues at coordinate 1,606 of WFWI01000038.1, forward strand.
TTCTTTGCCAATTTGAAAAGCCAAAAGTGCTAAAAGATCAAGCAATTTTTTTGGCTTTCGTATGTTTTCAAACTCTAAAACATCCCTTAAAAGATAGGAGTCAACCAGCTCAAAAAGATATTCAATCTTTTCTTCCCTGCTCTTTTTCAAAAAGACTTCTGGATAACTGCCAAAGATAAGCCTTTCCTCTAAGGCTTCCAAAAAGAATTCGCTTGAAAAGCTTTCAATGACCTCCTTGCTCCAAACAGGATATAAAAAAATGGTTCTTTTCCTACCAGTTAAAGGCTCCCCCACCTTTACGACCAAATCAAAAGAGGCAGAGCTGCTTGCAATGATTTTAAGCTTAGGATAAGTATCTACCAAAAGCTTTAAATTTTCTCCAATAGAGGAGATTTTTTGAGCTTCATCCAAAATCAAAAGCGTCTTATCCTTTCCAAAAAAACTCCTCATTTTTTCAGGATTTAAAGATGAAAAAACTTCTTTTACAACCAATCTGTCTCCTTGAAAATATGCGATTTTTTCCTTTCCTTCAAGCTCTTTTTCAAGTTGTTTTAAAAGAAAAGTCTTCCCCACTCTTCTGGGACCATAAAGCACTATCACCTTCCCACCCTCCAACTTTTCTTTAATCTTCCCAAGCGCAGCCCTTTTAATGATCATAATTATGGAATTTCCGCAATTTTAATGACGGAATTTACATAAATTCTACAAGTTTTGGGAAGAAAAGTCAAGAAGAAAAACCTTAAACCTTTATCCTATTCCTCCATTGCTTCATCGTTTCATTGCTGATAATGCGACAATTCAAACTTCTTAACCTTTCAACTTTCCAACCTTCCAACCCAACCTCCCCAGATCAGCTTTAGGATTTAAGATTTAGGCTTTAAGATAAATCTAGTTTAACTTCCCCTTGACAAAAAAATTTTTTCTGTTCATAATAAAAGATAAGCTATGAAAATTACAGTTTACACAGTTTCATATTGTCCTTTCTCAAAGCAGGAGAAGGAGTATTTGAAATCAAGGGGTCTTGCTTTTGAAGAGAAAAACTTGGAGGAAAACCCTCAGTACTTAGATGAAATGCTTAAAGTCTCCAACAATTTTGCTGGCACGCCAGTGACTGTCATTCAAAAGGATGATGGCTCAACCGTAGTTTTAAAAGGCTTTACAAAAGATGAGTTTGAAAAGGTTTTGGGCCCATCGCAAGCTCCAATGGGAGCTTCTCAAGCTCCAGCAGGAACTCAACAAGCTTCAGCAGGAGCTCAAGGAGCTGCAGGACAATCCCAACAACCTTCCCAACCAACTGATCAAGGACAAGACACTGGAGGGACTCAACAACCACTTGCTAAACCTGAAGAAGAGGCTCAAACTCCTCCACCAGCACCAGCTGCACCAGCAGCCGAAGAAAAACCAGAAGAAAAGCCGGAAGCACCAAAGGAGGAAGAAGTAAAGGAAAAAATTGAGCAGATTTTAAAGCAAACAGGAGCTGCAGAACCAACTCAAGAAACTCAGCCCACAGAAACCCAACCTGCCCAACCCAAACCAGAGGAAAAAGCTGTAGAGCCAGCTCAGGTGGAACAATCAACTGAACAACCAGAAGCTGCTGCTGAACAACAGGTCTCAAAACCAGAGGAAAATCAACAAGAAGTGGATAATCTTCTCCAACAGCTACAACAAAAAGCCCAAGAAGCTCAAGCAGGATTAACAGCCGATCAACCACCAGCTCAACAACCTTCTCAGCCCCCCTCTCCTAACCTACCTGACTTTTCTGGAGATAAAAGCTAAGTAAACGAGTCTCAATCATCTGTTTTCACAAAATTTTCCCAAAGAGCTTATTACAAAGACCCAAAATGTATAAAATTGACTGCTTCTTCCGATCGAAAAAAACAGTCAATCAAATAATCTAAAGAATTTGAAAGAAATCAAGTATCATTGCAAAAATGGGAGTAAGAATTTAAAATAACACAAGTGTGAAGTTTTCCACTAAAAGTATAAAAATAGGAGTTGAGGAATCTGACCCAAGCTTTGGCTCGGTTGTTCCTCCTATCTACCCCTCCTCTACCTTCCGTTTTCCTTCAGCTGAAGAAGGCGCAGCTCGCTTTGCTTTCAAATCTCCTGGAATGATCTACTCTCGCCTTGCCAACCCTACTGTTCAAGCCTTAGAAAAAAGGCTGACTGCTATGGAAGGTGCTGAAGCAGCCCTTGTAACCTCATCTGGCATGTCAGCTATCTTAACGGCTATTTTGCATTTTGCAAAAGCAGGAGACCACATAGTAGCCCACAAATCTATCTATGGCGGCACTTTTGAACTCTTATCAAAAATACTGCCCAAGTTTGGCATAAAAACTAGCTTTGTAGACTTTACGGATCCAGCAAACGTTGAAAAAACCATAAAGAAAAACACTACTATCCTCTATTTTGAAAGCCCAACTAATCCATTAATGGAAATTGTTGATATAAAAACAATCTGCTATATCGCAAAAAAACATAATTTGCTTACGCTTTTTGATAACACCTTTGCTAACCCCCCACTTCAGTACCCTTTAAAACTTGGAGTGGATGTAGTGCTTTATAGCCTTACAAAATACATAAATGGTCACTCCGATGTTATTGCCGGCGCAATAATCTCAAGCAAAAAAATTATTGAGGACATTTTCAAACGCACTTTAATCTTTTTTGGCCCAACTCTCTCACCCTTCTCCGCTTATCTTATCCTGCGCGGTATGACAACTTTAAACGAACGTATGAAAAAGCATTGTGAAAACGCTCTTGCTGTTGCTAAATTTTTAGAAAAACACCCTAAAATAGAACGGGTCTACTACCCCGGACTTAAGTCTCACCCTCATTATAAGCTTGCCAAAAAGCAAATGAATGGTTTTGGAGGAGTGCTCTCTTTTGAAGTAAAAGGCGGGTATGAGGCTGGCAAAAAACTGGTAAATTCTGTAAAAATAATTAACCTTGCAGTTTCCCTTGGAGCTGTAGAGAGCCTTATAGAGCACCCTGCTTCTATGACCCATTCCGAGCTCTCTGCAGAGGAAAGAAAAAAGGCTGGAATAAAGGACGGGCTTATCAGGCTTTCAGTTGGACTGGAAGATGTTGATGATATAATCCAGGATCTGTCTCAGGCTTTGGATAAGGTTTAAACTACTCTTATCACTCCTTTTCTTCTTATCAAGCTCTACCTTATATTTTTCTTTTTTTGAATCAATTGTTTCTTTCTTAGCTGGTCTTATTTTTAAAATTATCCTGGTAGTTCCAACTTTTTTTTCATATCTCATCTCATTTTTTGTGGCTACCCCTTTTACCTTTTGTCTACTATGCAATGTTTTAGTATATAAGAAGAAAAAGAATATAAAAACACCTAACCCACCAAAGATCAAGATCAATTTAATTTTTTTCATTATCTAAATTAGATTATAAAGCTTTTTGAAAAATTTGCTATAATTTATCTTGGGTCTAAACACCCTATAAGGCTGGAGCCGGGCCTCCCCGAAAGTTTTCGGGGAGGCCCTTGTCTTTTACTGCAAGGTAAAGGTCCAAGTCGCCTGATAAGTTGCTGCATCTGAATTTGCGGGTATTATCCAACTAAAGTTAATATCTCCCTGGAACTGACCTCTTCCAGCACCGGTTGAGGCTGTGGCAATAGTAGCCTGATCTGTGGTGCTGGCGAAAGTGTAAGAGCCACCCAGGCTTACGCCTGTAACATTCCCACTGTTTGCCACCAAATTGGTTGGCGTAATCGTAAGACCAGTTACCGGAATTGTACTTGGCTCGGTTGGATCGCCATCGGAAAGATCAGTAGATGTCATGGTTAAGCTCCAGCCTGGGGCCTGAGATGGTTTGTGACCCCTAGCATCATCCACCTTCCAAGCTGTGGCTGTGCCTGAAACAGTTTGCTGATCAGTGCTTACTGTAATATCAGGCAGCACCACATCAGCTGGCGCTTGGAAGGTTAAAGACCCTGGCAAGAGTTTTTGAGTTATCTTCGTAATCGTATCATTGTTTAAAGGTGCAGCTAAAGTCAGCCCGGCGGAAAACATAATCACAAGACCCGTCCCCAACATTCTTGTAAGTATTCTTCTCATTCCTTATCACCTCCCTTCTAGCCTGCTAACTTATAATTGGCAAAATCCTTCGAACAACAAGAACCCCTCCTGCTAAAGCTCCTGTCATACCTGAAATTGCGATAAAAACCTTTTTAACACCGGGAGTATTAACAACAACCAATCTCTTTTCAACACGAGCCAAAAGCTCACCATCAGACAAAGATATTACCTCTACCTTCATCTTTGGAAAACTTACCTTTCCTACAGAATCATCCTTTACCAAGACCTCTACTTCCCTTCTTTCTCCTGACAATACGGGTTCTAATGAATTAAAGTACACAGCTTTGTTATCAAATCCCACCCTAATAATAGGCACAACAGCTTCTGAGCTTATATTCTCAATCTTCAAAATAACACGAGGCTCTGGGAAGCCTTCAAATCTATAGTCTGCTATAGCAAATTTACCTGAATAAGTCGCCTCTCTTAAAAATGTCATTTTCACTATCGTGAAAAACACTAACGCTAATATTATCCCCAGATTCAGAACTATCAAAAGTATTCGCCTCTTTCTCAATTTTTTCATAATAAATATCTTTAATATCACGCAATTTAAGGTTTGTCAAGTGCAATATTATAAGGAGCTATATAAAGCCTCAAATAAAAATCAATATAATATCTGTTGTAAATTTTGGGGCTTTGGTGAGCCCTATAGCTTAATAACCCTCATAAATATAGAATTTTCTTCATAGTTTTGTCTATAATATGCCTTTAATATTATGCTGAAGAAAATTATTGCAATCACAATTTTGTTTTTGTACTTAACATTTCCCTTACCAGCTGAAGCCGGAAAAGGAGCTGATATTTGGGGCTTTGCTTTTTATGACACCAACAGAAATGGAGAATATGATCCTGGAGAGAGGAATCTTCCAGCATATAGCGTTGTCCAACTTTGGGTAAAACGTCAAGGGCGTTATATATGGCTGGGAAATTATTATCCGACCAAACCAGCTGGGTGGTTTTACATATCAAATGTAAAAAGTACAGGATGGCATATGCTCAGGATTGTAAATCTTCCTCGTGGACACCAACCTACTACCGCAACCTCCTATTTTTTTTACCTAGACGGAAGATATAAAAAACTTGGTCCATACCTTTTTGGAGCAGCACCTATACCCACGCCAACCCCTACACCTACTCCTTCTCCCACTCCTTCACCCACTCCCACTCCAAAGCCTGCCAGTATTCTGCTTAATATCCCTAAAGCTGGCACATTTCCTATAAAAAAGATCAGCACCTCTTCCATTACCTCAACCCTTACACTATCTCCTTTTAAAATATCAGCATACTCCCCCACTCCACAAAGCTTCACTCTAACCCTCTCCAGTACTCATCTTTTTCTCAAACAAGACAAAAGATTCTTTATAGACGTTAGAAATCTTACAGTTGAGCCCAACGATTTAATAATAAAAGGAAACAAGCCAAGAATAGCAAGATTAGGAAAAAAACATAAATTCACTTCACCCTCAGACCAAGCTTTGGTCCTAGAGGTTAAAGACCAACAAGGCTCAACTGAACTGGAAGGAAAAATAAAACTCTTCTTAAACATTCCTCCTAATCAAGTCGCTGGCGAATATGAAGGAAATCTTGTCTTCACCCTTCAATAAATTTTACACTTGACAATTATAAATCTGTAAGTTATATCTTCTAATCTTATGAAAAAAATCTTTATAATAACATTGTTAGCAATTATCTTTAATCTTAACACAAAAGCTTATGCTACTGGCTTTGAAGGAATAAACATTCTTCCAAAAAGTTATGATCCAAAAAGTCCCTTAACTTCCTCCTGGTTCATATACAACCTTGTTCCTGGCGAGACAAAAAAAGATACAGTCGTAATTTATAACAGATCCAACAAACCTGTCAGGCTTAAAATCTATGCTGTTGATGCCACTACCACCCGCGATGGAGCTTTTGCTTTAAAGATGGAAAATGAAGAAAGAAAAGGGGTTGGCGCGTGGGTAAAGCTTTCAAAAGAAAAGGTTGAACTCCCCCCAAACAGTAAGATAGAAATTCCCTTTACCATAACCATTCCAAAATCCGCTAAAGTGGGAGACCATGTTGGAGGAATTGTTATTGAAGATCTAGATTTTAAACCCACCTCAGGAATTAATGTTAAAGTGCGGCTTGGAGTAAGAATTTATCAAACTGTGCCAGGCAAACTTGTAAGGAAACTCTCAATAGAAAATTTGCGCTTTTACCAAGACAAAGGAAAGCTATATCTGGTGTTTAACCTAAAAAATGAAGGAAATGTTAAACTTGAACCTACAGCTGAAATAGAGCTTGCCTCAAGCTTTTATAAAGCCAAGCAAAACGTCAGCTTAAGAATGGTTCTGCCAGAAAAACCAACTGAGGTGCCTGTGGAGATCAAAAGCCCGCCCCTTATTGGAAAAATAAAGGCAAAGGCGAAGATAAAATACGGCGACAAGCCAACTGAAATGGCTGTTGTGACTGCCTCCACCTTTTTTATAAACAA
>WFWI01000039.1 GCA_015491205.1 Candidatus Microgenomates bacterium
GTTGGGAAAAGATAGCCTGCGCCAATGCCAATTCCCATTGCCAAAACTCTTTCTCTGGCTCTTCCTGTGGCATCCTGATAAACAGCAAAGCTTGCATTTATTCCTCTTCCCTTTAAAAAGTGCTCTCTCACTGACCTTCCTGCTCCTTTTGGAGCAACAAGGATAACATCAATATCCTCTGGAGGCACAATGCCTGTGTGCTCCTTGTAAACTATTCCAAAGCCGTGGGAAAAGTAAAGGGCTTTACCTTTTGTTAAATGTTTTTTTATTTTTGGCCAAACAGCAATCTGGCCTGCATCTGACAAAAGGAAGGCGATAATTGTTCCTCTTTTTGCTGCTTCTTCAAGCTCAAAAAGTGTTTCTCCCTCTTTCCATCCATCCTTTAAGGCTCTTTCCCAAGAGGCAGAGCCTTTTCTTTGGCCAACTATTACATTGAACCCATTATCCCTTAGATTTAGGGCCTGGGCTGGGCCTTGAACACCATAGCCGAGAACAGCTATGGTCTCATCTTTTAAAACCTCGCGAGCCTTCTCCAAAGGAAACTCCTCGCGAGTTACAACCTCCTCTATGACTCCTCCAAAATTTAGTTTTGCCATAATAGTGAAAAGGAAACTTATAATGTTTAAAAATGTCAAATGCCAAAATCCAAATGCCAAATCAATGTCAAATGACAAATGTCAAATTTTAAAAAGTTTTGTCATTTGACATTTGAGTTTTGGATTTGATTTGGCATTTGTCATTTGTAATTTGACATTCTTCGGTTATTTTCCACATATTCCACCAATCTCCTCAACCCTTCCCTCAGCTCTTCCTCTGACTTGCAATATGATATTCTAACATGTCCTCCTCCGCCTTTTCCAAAGGCTGAGCCTGGAACTACTGCAACTTTTGCCCTTTCCAAGACTCTGAAAGCAAACTCATAATCATCCTCCACATCCTTTATTTTTGGAAAAGCATAATAAGCTCCCTCCATTTTTGGCAAAACTATCTTGTCAGTTTTTGAAAGCTCTTCTACTACAATCTTTCTTCGCCTCTCATACTCCTTTGCAAACTTTTTTGGCACCTCAGGCCCTGATTTTATAGCAGAAAGCGCTGCGTACTGGGAAACAACAGCTGGGCAGTTGACAAGCGCATCGTGCACTTTGAAGACTTCTTTCAACACCCTTTCATCTGCAACAATATACCCTATTCTCCAACCTGTCATTGCATAAGCTTTCGAAACGCCAAAGATTGAGATTGTTCTGTCTGCTACTTCCTCAAAACTTGCAATGCTTATGTGCTCTTTCCCTCCAAAAACAAAGTACTCGTAAATCTCATCTGTGATTATAAAAAGATTGTGTCGCAAAGCTATATCTGCAATGCCTTTGAGCTCTTCCCTGCTGAACACTTTTCCTGTTGGATTTGAAGGGTTGCAGATAAGAATGCCTTTTGTTTTGTGGTTGACAGCTGACTCAAGCTTTTCCAAGTTCAAAACCCACTCGCCTTCCTTCTCCTCCATGCTGACAAAAACTGGCCTTCCGCCATAACGGGCAAGGGAGATTTGGGTTATATGGGAGGCATAATCTGGGGTTATTACAATAACCTCATCCTTTGGGTTAAAAACTCCCATAAAGGTTGCAATCAAAGCCTCTGTTGCGCCATGGGTTACCATCACGTTTTTATAATCAGCCTTTATCTTGTTATCCCTTCGTACTTTCTCCGCAATAGCCTTTCTTAACTCATCAATTCCATAGCCTGAAGTATACTTGTCCGTCAAGCTCTTCTCCATAGCCTTTTTTGCAGAGTCTTTTATAAAGTTTGGTGTTAGAAAATCAGGCGTGCCTTGAGCTAAAGATATGCTTCCCTTTATATTCCGCCCAGCGTGCTCCAAAGCCTTAATGGCTGAAAGCTCAAGCTTGGCAACATAAGAAGGTGAAGGAAGGATTTTTTCGAATTTGCCTTTGAGCTTCTCCTCGGATTTTAAAACCGCTATTCTTCCTGTTCTTACCACCTCTTTTATTCCATAGGGCTTTAAAAGGTTCAGCATTGAATCTATCTCTTCCTCCCTTCCCACCTTTTGCACTAAAATTGAGTCTTTATCAACAAAAACAACCTTACCATTGTAAAGCTCAACCAAGTCCTCAATCTCCCTGCGCTTTAGCGGGTTGGTGGCTGAGATTTTCAAAAAGGCAAGCTCGCTATACACAAGCTCCTTATCCTCTGCTTCAAAAACCTTAACAACTTCAATTATCCTGTAAAGCTGTTTTGAAATTTTTTCAACAGTTTCTTTGTCTGTATTGACAGTAATAGTAAACCTTGAAATGCCTTTTCTTTCTGTTTTTGAGACTGTTAAAGACTCGATGTTAATTTTTCGCTTCAAAAATATGTCTGCTATTTTGTACAAAACTCCCGGCTTGTCCTCGGCAAATATTCCTATTGTTATCATGATTTTAGACCCTCAGGACTTAATAACACCTTGTCCAAAGGCCAGCCTGATGGAACCATTGGGAAAACATTATCCTCCTTCTCAACCACTACTTCCAAAAGATACGGCTCGTTGGTCTTCACCATCTCCTCCAAGGCTTTATCAAGATCTTTTCTTTCCTTTACCCTTTTGGCCTTTATCCCATAAGAATCAGCAAGTTTTACAAAGTCTGGGTTTAAAAGATAGGTGAAAGAGTAGCGCCTTTCAAAAAACAGCTCCTGCCACTGCCTTACCATTCCCAAAAAGTTGTTGTTTAGAACAACTATTTTTACAGGAAGCCTTTCTTGCGCTATTGTGCCAAGCTCTTGAATTGTCATCTGTGCTCCTCCATCGCCTACAATTGCAATTGCCTCCTCCTTTGGACGGGCAACTTTTGCTCCAATGGCAGCTGGTATGCCAAAGCCCATTGTTCCCATACCGCCTGAGCTTATAAAGGAGTTGAACCTTTTAAACTGGTAGTAGCGCGCTGCAATCATCTGGTGTTGGCCGACATCTGCAACAATTGTTGCTTTTCCTTCTGTTAGCTCTGAAATTCTCCTTACCACCTCTGCCATTTTTATTGAGTCTTGGGCAGGGCTAATCTGGGATTTTATCACCTTTTCCTCCTCTATCTTCCAGTACTTTCTCATCTTTTCAAACCACTCTTTTCTTTCTCTCCTCTTAATATGTTTTAAAAGAGCCTGAAGCGCATGTCTGACATCAGCAACTATTGGCACTTCTGCCTTTACGTTTTTGTTAAGCTCTGCTGGGTCAATGTCAATGTGAATCACTTTTGCATTTGGCGCATATTTTTCAAGTTTTCCTGTCACCCTATCGTCAAACCTCATCCCCAAAGCTATCAAAAGGTCAGCCTCTTGCGTCATCATATTTGGCGCGTAGTTTCCATGCATACCTAGAAAACCAGCATAACAAGGGTGATCCACTGGTACAGCAGATAGGCCGTGGAGCGTGCACGCTCCTGGGATATTGGCCTTTTCCAAAAATTCCAAAATCTCTTTTTGCGCGCCAGAGATAATAACTCCGTGTCCTATTAAAGCTAAAGGCCTTTCTGAGTTGTTTATAAGCTCCCCTGCCAGCTTTATCTGCCTTTTGTTTGGCTCATAAATTGGTTGGTAGCTGGGAGAGTCTTTTTTTGGGTCAAAGTGTTGAAGCTTATCCTCCTCTACCTCCTCAAACTGAGCGTTTTTTGTAATGTCAATAACAACAGGGCCTGGCCTGCCAGAGACAGCAATATAAAAAGCTTTTTCCAAAACAAAAGGTATTTCCTCAGCTGAGGTTATCTGAAAATTCCACTTTGTGATTGGAGCTGTTACTCCAATAACATCTGTTTCCTGAAAAGCATCGGTTCCTACAACTTGAGCAGGTACCTGGCCTGTCAAACAAACCATAGGCACAGAGTCCATCATGGCATCTGCTACTGCTGTCACCAAGTTTGTTGCTCCAGGGCCTGATGTAACCATACAAACCCCAGGTTTTCCTGAAACTCTTGCATAGCCTTCTGCTGCATGACCTGCTCCTTGCTCATGGCGCACAAGGATATGGTTTATTTTGTCAGTATAATCAAGAAGACTATCATAAACAGGCATTATAGCGCCTCCTGGATAGCCAAAAACAGTATCAACCCCAAGCCTTATCAAAGTCCTTACTACCAAGTCAGCGCCTGTTATAGGTTTTGTTCTTACCTCCAACTTTTTCGCTTTTCGTTTTTCACTTTTTGCCTTATTCATATTTTCACAATCGTGCACCAACTTTTATATTTTTCTACCTCTCCCTTAACAACTTTAAAGTAAAGATCCTGAAGTTTTGCTGTTATTTTTCCCCTTTTGCCATTCCCAACCTTTCTTCCATCCACTTCTGAAATCCAAGCAATCTGCACTCCTGTACCGCAAAAGAACATCTCATCAGCAACATAAAGCTCTGACCTGTCAATTCTTCTAACTTGAGTCTTAATTCCAACGTCTTGGGCAAGTTTTAAAACTGTCCTTCGGGTTATGCCCTCCAAAATATCGTCTGATTCTGGAGAGGTAATAAGGGTCTCGTCCCGCACGATAAAAAGATTTTCCGCAGAGCCTTCTGCCACATGGCCATCTTCGGTTAAAAATATAGCCTCATCAAAGCCCAAATCATCCGCCTCTTTTCTGGCAAGCGCTGAGTTTATATAAGCGCCTGAAATTTTTGCACGAGAAGGAATAGAGTTGTCAGTTATTCTTCTGAAGGAAGAAATTTTTACCCTGAGGCCCTTTGTTGTTGGCAGATAATCGCCCAAAGGAATCATATAAAGGGCAAAGCTGAAGTTTTTATCCCTGTTTAGATTGGGCGAAAGGTTAAGGGAGCCTGCATAAGCAAAGGGCCTGAAATAAACATCAGTTTTAGGCTTGTTTTTCTTTACAAGCTCAACTGTTATTTCCTCAAGCTTTTTTTGAGAGTATTTTATTGAAACTCCTAAAATTTTCAAAGATGAAAGAAAACGCTTGTAATGATCGGAAATTCTGAAAATTGAAAGATATTTTTGCTTTGCATTGTAATAACCCCTTATTCCTCCAAAAACCGCAGTGCCATACTGCAGGGCATTTGTAGCAATTGAAACTTTTGCTATTTCAAACTTTACAAACTTATTCTCAAAAAAAGCATATGGAAAAAATTTTTGCCCTGCCATTGAAGTTTTGCAATTCCAACTTTTAACTTTTTACAACTTTGAACTTTTAACTTTGAACTAAAAAAATTCCCCCGCCTAAAACGGCGGGGGGAGAAAAATTTAGCCCTTATCGCTCTCCTCCCCGCCTTAGGGGGCAATAATAAGGAGGACAACGATAAGGGCTAAATTTAGGGCTTTCATATTTAGGTTTAAGAATATATCACACCTCAAAAAATTTTTCAACCCCAATAAAAATCTCCCCTCTGTAATCTTACAAAATACAACCTTAAAACGCTTTAGTGTCTTAAGCAGAAAACCTCTCTTTATCCTTGTACTTTACTTTCCCAAAATCAGCATACTCCTTTGGCTCAAAATCCTCTAAAGTAATAATCCTCCAAAAATGAGAAACATACCAAGGCCTTTTGGGCCCCCAGTTTACAAAAAACTTTTTATACCTTGAAAACCCTTTTTCAAAATCACTCCAAGTATCATAAAAACTAAAATGAGGAATAATCGAAAAGATTGCTACCTTATGAAGGTTTAAAATCATGCGCTGAAAACTGCGCCATTTTTTTAAAGAGGACTCAAGCGTAGTCACCCCAAAATAGCCTGACTGGCCCCAACCTTTTTTCAAAAGGCTCAAGCCTCGAAAGATAAACATTTTAAAGCTTGACAAAGTCTCTGAAGGATCGCAGATAAAAACATCATACTTTCCCAAATATTTTTTTGGCAGGCTTTTTGCAAGATCATGCCTCACAACCTCGACCTTGAGATTGTGCTTTTTAGAAACCTGGCTTATAAACTTACAAAACCTTTCATCTATTTCAAAAACAGTCACCTTGTCTGCCACTCCAAGGCGCGCAATAAAAAGGCTTATCAAATCATCATCTCCCAAAACTGCAATCCTCCTTCCTTGAAGATCAAGATTTTCAAGCATAAACCTTACCCTTTCCTTTGCTGCCTGGCAAGTAATATTTCCTTGATCATACAAAAGATCATAAGGCTCAGGCCTGTCCTTTGCCACCTCCAAAAACCACTTGTAAACCTCCTCAATCTTATTGCTCGAAACTTCGACCAATTGTTTTGAAAGAAGCTTGTAAGCTTTGTCTGTCAAAAACACTTTTTTGCCTTCTACTTTTAAAAACCCTCGTTTAAAGAGGTTATCTGCCAGGCTTATAAACTCAGGAAAAGGAAGCAAAGAAAATGACACAGCTTTCCAAAAATCAGGAGCTTTGTGAAAGGATAAGAGAACATGTTCCTCTTTTTTGCTAAGCATGTTTAAAGAAGTAGAAAACTTATAACTATATTCTCGAATAAATCCTATTCAAAAGCACAACTGTTCTTCCAAAAGGATTAGTATAACATAAATTTTCTGAGAAACCTCCTTTAGTTAAGGTAGTTGCAGCCACAAGAGAACGCTCTCCTGCAAAAACAACTATAGACAGGACAACGTTACCTTTGAGGATACCACTTATCCCCTCCAAATTTACCGGTATCTCAATCGTAAGATTGGCCTCTTTTATTACACGCCAAAAATTTACAGCAGAATTAACAAAAAACTCCAACAACTCACGGTTATGAGGAAGAGAAGGTGTTATATAATCCAAATGCTCATTCCACCAAAGCCCGCCAGCAAGCCACCCCACTCTCTCTTTGCTTTCTGGAACGGGATACAAATATACAAACTCAATTCTATCAGACCCTTCAGGAAAAGGCAGGACCTCTCTTGCCAACCTACCTATACCTTTTGAAGAACCCTGTGATGTAAAAACAAAAAGACCTGTTACTATAGGAGCAGCAACTGTTGGAAGAGATGCCCCATAGCAAGCTTTAGTAACATCCCCAACATTTGATATCTTTACTTCGTCAAAAACTCTTGCCTCTTCTCCCTCAAAAGGATATATTCCTGAGCTATCAAACTTCACATACTCCCCCTGCCTGGAATCGAACGCACATCCTAAAACCTCAAGCCCTTCTACTCTCCTTACCTCCTTTATAAACTCTCTATATCTTTGCTCTATCCACACATTACTGATTTCTTGCTCAACCATAAAAATACTATAACGAAAAATCTGCTAAAATTCTCTCTATGCAAAAGCTCTTTGTTTTTTTCGACCTTGACAGCACGCTGGTGAAAATAGAGGGCCTTGATTGGCTGGCTCAATATAAAGGAAAGGATGGAAAAGTAAAAGAGCTTACAAACAAAGCTATGGGGGGCTCCTTTCCTTTCAGAAAAGCTCTTCTTTCAAAGCTTGAAATTATAAAACCGACCAAAAAAGAGTTTGAAATTTTAAGCCAAGCTTATCTTGAAAATATAACTGAAGGTGCAAAAGAAACTATCAAGCGACTTAAACAAAAAGGCGCAGAAGTTTTTATTGTCACAGGAAGCTTTTACTCTGCGGTTTATCCTTTAGCTGGATTTTTGGGAATAAAAAAGGAAAACGTTTATGCCAACAGAATTTATTTTGACGAAAAAGGAAATTATAAAGGAATAGACCTTAACAACCCACTTTCTGCCAATGGTGGCAAGCCCAAAATAGTCAAAAAACTTCTTGAAAAAGAAAATCCTAAACCTTTTTCTGTATTTATAGGCGACTCAACAACTGACCTTGAGACAAAAGAGGTAGTTGACCTTTTCATCGGGTTTGGAGGCGTGGTTGAAAGGGAAAAGGTGAAAAAAACTGCAGAAGTTTTTATAAAAGACCTTTTGGAAATTCCAAGAAGAATTTTAAAACAGGAATAAGCTCAATCCTACCCTTCTTCCCCTCTTTATTTTTTGTTATAAGTAAAAGCCTTTTTGCTCTTGGAAATTTTTCTGAAAATTCCTCTAAGGAAGATATTTCCCTCTCTAAAAGCTCATCTGTAAAACTTACGTTTATTGCTGTCAGCTCGCCCTTTCTCTCCAGCACAAAATCAACCTCTTGCTTTCCCTTCCAGTAAAAAACTCTCACGTCAATAGAATTAAATTCCAACTCGGTCAAAAGGGATCCTGCTAAATTTTCCAGCTTTCTTCCCCTATCTTCTGTAAACTCGCGCGAAACCACTTTCTTAAGCCCATTATCAAGGGCAATGACTTTTTTGGGATTAACCCACTTGGCCTTTTCAGAATAAGAAAAAACTGGCAGAAAGTACAGGTAAAAGCTCTCCTTTACTTTTTCAAAATATTCAAAAACTGTATTTTTCCCTACTCCCAAATTCTTTCCTACGCTTTTGTAAAATGAGGATGCGGAGAAAAGTTTTCCAGAGTAATTAAAAAGGTGCACCAAAAACTCCCTTAAAAACTCTTCCCTTTCTATCCTGTATCTTTCAACAAAATCCTTATACACTAAAGCATCAAAATAGTCTGCCAATATCCTTCTTTTTAAAAACTCTTCCTTTTCTAAAACAATCTCAGGAAATCTTCCCCATTCTAAATATTCCTCAAAAAGCTTAAAAAACAAAAATCTTCTTCTTCCGTACAAAGCTTTTGAGTCAACCTCAACTCCCTTAAACTCCAAAAATTCTCGAAAATTCAAAGGAGGCAGAAAAAAGCTCAAGCTCCTTCCTCTCAAAGAGGTAGCAATCTCCTTGGAGGTCAGCTTGGAAGAAGAGCCTGTGAGGAAAACATAAACTTTTTCCCTTTCTATTAATCTTCTTACAAACCTTTCCCAACCCTCTACCACCTGAAGCTCATCCAAAAAAAAGTACACGGGAAAAGATATTTCTCCTACAAGCTCTAAATAAGCCTCGTATAAAAATGATAGCTCTTTTTCTCCTATTCTCCCGAGCCTATCATCTTCAAAATTTAGGTAAACTATTTGCTCTTTTTTTAAACCCTCCTGCCTTAATTTTTTTATGAGAGAAAAAAGGTAATAGGATTTTCCTACTCTTCTTGGCCCCCAAACAACTATAGCCTTTCTTTTTCCAAGAGGAACTTTAAGCTCCCTTGTCCTTACCTCAGGCAACCTCTCCTCCCAAAACTCAACAATTAATTTTTTAAAAGCATCACTGTCGACCATGACAAATTTATTATAAATTATACCTGTATGAAGTGCAAGGTTAACTGAAGTAGATGACTATATCTCAAACTTCTGCGCGAATTTTATTTTGTAAAGGCCTTCTAAAAAGTCGGTGCCAGCGTAGCCTGCCAGAAAGGCAAAAGTCAAATCAGAATCAGCCAAAAGCCCAGCAATCAGCCCTACCAAACTTGCAACAAAAAGGGAGAAAAGAAGGTAATAAAGCCTAAAGCGCTTTTCTCTACGATTCTTCTCGTAATATTTAACAATCCCAACAAGGCCGCGAAGCAGGCCACCCAAAAACCCATAAAACCCAAACCAAAAGGCTCCAGGCATACTTTAAAATAGTATCATAAACTCCTGAAACCTGTCAAGGGAAAAGGAAAAATAAAGAAATGACTAATTTCTAATTGACCTAATTTCTAAAAAATTACCAAAACGTTTTGGTTATTAAACAATGCTCTTACCATACTTCTTTATCTCCCAGATTAAAGGCGATTTATCCTTAAAATCTTCTTCAGTAAAAACAATTGGATTTATTTTTGCATCAAATTTAACGGCCTTAATTTTAAATTTCACTTCCATTTGGGTCCTTTCAATCTTATCATTTCCAAGAACAACCGCTAAATCTATATCACTATATTCATTGAAATTTCCCTTTGCATAAGAACCAAAAAGTATTACTTTTTTTATAGGACATTCTTTTTTTAATTCCTCAACGTACATTTTGACTTTTTCTAAAACATCCTTTTTCATAAATTTGCTAAATAAACTTCTAAAAGCTCTTTTGTTATTCTAATCCATCTTTTAGTATAATCAGGTGTAGCTTTTTTATAA
>WFWI01000040.1 GCA_015491205.1 Candidatus Microgenomates bacterium
AAGTTAAATTCTTTCTTCATTAAAAGTTTATTATAAGTTATTTGCAAAAGTAACATGAGAGGAATTTGTCCTATTTGCGATGCAGTGCTCGGATTTGGGGATGTTGAGGAGGCGGAGGTCGTTGTTTGTTCAGGGTGTGGGACGAGGTTGGTTGTAGAGGAGGTAAAAGAGAGCGAGGTTGTTCTAACAGAAGCACCCGAAGTAGAAGAGGATTGGGGAGAGTAGTTCCATTTCGAACCTGCGGGGTTAGGAATAGGGCTCTGAGACAGTCCACTTCTAACCTGCGGGGTTCGAAATGGATTGTTAGGTTATCAGAAAAACAAAAAATGTTGGGTATTTTTCATAGTACAATTCGGGGGGATGAGAAGTTGATTATCAAGGCGTGCAAGAGGTTGGGAGTTGAGTTTGAGCTTTATGATATAAGAAAGTTAGTGTTGGAGCCTGAAAATTTTAAGGTTAGTTTTGATATAGCTTTGAACCGGAGCGTGTCAAATACAAAGGGGAGGTATTTGACATTCTTTTTAGAGTCGTTTGGAGTTGAAGTTATAAACTCCTCAAAAGTTTTGCAAATTTGTGAGGATAAGTTTTTGACCTCGCTTGCTTTAAGAAGAGCCGGGGTTCCAACTGTTGACTTCTTAATGGTCTTTTCGCTTGAGCAGGCAAAAGAGGCGGTTGAAAGGCTTGGGGGTTATCCTGTGGTTATCAAATCTCCCCTTGGCTCCTGGGGAAGATTTATGGCAAAGGTGAATGATGAGGAGGCTTTGGAGGCAGTAATTGAGCTTAAGATGGGTCTTCAGGCGCCTTATCATAAGGCTTTTTATATTCAAAAGTATATTGACAAGGGTGGGCGTGATATAAGAGCTTTTGTTATTGGAGGAAGAACAATCTGCGCAATTTACCGCAACTCTTCCCATTGGATTACCAATACAGCACGGGGAGGAGTTGCTATAAATTGTCCAGTTGACAAGGATTTAGCTGAGATTTGCAAAAAAGCGTCGGAGGCAGTTGGCGGTGGAATTTTGGCAATGGACGTTTTTGAGACAAAGGATGGGTATGTGATAAATGAGATTAATCACACAATGGAGTTTAAGAACTCGGAGAAGCCAACAGGAGTTTCGATATCGGAGGAGATAGTGAAGTATTGTGTTGAAAAGCTAAAAACGAAAAAGTAAAAGCGAAAAGCAAATATAATGACCAATTTTCAATGACCAAACCCGCCTGCCTAAGCTGCTGCTAGGCTAGCGGGCAGGCAAATTCCAATGTTCTAATTACCAAATTAACCAAACGTTTTGGTCATTTGAAAATTGGGGAATTGGGATTTGTTTGAAAATTGGTAATTGGTCATTGGTAATTTTTCTGGGTGTAATACTTTTATTTTGCGTTGTTAGTTTTTGCAAAGTTAAGCATTTGGAGTTATGATAAAAGCAGGTATCATCGGTGCTTCCGGATATGCAGGCGGTGAGCTTTTGAGAATTTTGTTGTTTCATCCACGAGTTGAGATAGTTTTTGCAACAAGTGAGGAGTATAAAGGTTTGCCTGTATCTTTTGCTCACCCTAATCTGCGAAAGATTACTGACTTAAAATTCATTTCTATCGAAGAGATCAAAAAAGTTGACCTTCTTTTTTTAGCGCTTCCCAATGGTGTTTCCCAAAAAGTTTTTGATAAAGTAAAGGATTTTGCAGAGCGAATAATAGATTTAGGAGCTGATTTTAGGCTTAATTCTGAAAAAGATTGGGAGTATTGGTATGGAAATAACCATCTAAAACCGGAGCTTTTAAAAGATTTTGTTTATGGCGTACCAGAGCTTGAGAGAGAGAAAATTAGAAAAGCACGCTTTGTAGCATGCCCTGGCTGTGAGGCAACTGTCTCAACACTTTCCCTTTATCCTGCAGTAAAGGAAGGTCTTGTAAAGCCCTATCCAATTGTTATTGATGCAAAAATGAGCAGTTCTCAAGCAGGGAAAAAGTTTTCTTTAGCTTCCCATCATCCAGAAAGAGCTGGAGCTATCCGCTCCTATCAGCCCTTAGGCCACAGGCATACAGCGGAGGTTGAAATGGAGCTTTCAAAATATGATAAAGAGGTAAAAGTTGATATCTCAGCTACAGCCATTGATATGGTAAGGGGGATTTTGGTGACAATTCACGCTTGGGTAAAGGAAGGAGTTAAAGAAAAGGATTTTTGGAGGGCTTATAGAAGCTTTGCCCAAAATGAGCCCTTTATCCGGCTTGTCAAACAAAGGCAAGGAATATATCGTTTTCCAGAGCCCAAAATCTTAACTGGCACTAATTTTTGCGATATAGGTTTTGAGGTTAAGGGCGAGAGAGCAGTAATTATTGGCGCAATTGACAATTTAGTAAAAGGTACAGCAGGTCAGGCAGTTCAGTGTATGAATTTGATGTTTGGCTTTGAAGAAACTTTGGGCTTAGAATTTCCTGGACTTCATCCAATATGACAAGGTTTGATATAGTAGACACAACATTTCGCGAAGGACAGCAGTCACCACTTCTTTTTGATGTTTACAAGTATTATTTTTCTTTGGAGGATAAAAAAAGGCTCTTTAACGCTTTGGCAAGGCTGGGGGTAAGGCGGTTTGAGTTTTTTTCTCCCATTGTTTCAAAAAGGGAAAAAGAGCATTTTTTAGCTTTAAAAGATTTTGCAAAGAAAAAGAATTTAAAAGCTAAATTTTTCGCCCATATTAGAGTGCATGAGCTTGATGTGATTTCAGCTTTGGAGGTGGGGTTTGATGGGCTGCATTTTTATCTTAACCTTTCCAAGCACGGAGAGAAAAGCTATTCAAAAGAGCAAAAAGAGTTGATAGAGAAAGCTGTAAAAATAATTTCTTCTTTAAGAAAAAAATACCCAAAGCTTTACCTTCGCTTTAGCGGAGAGGATGCTTTTAGAACTCCTTTGAAAAGACTTTTTTATGTTTACGACAAACTTTATCCTTATGTTAATGCGTTTGGCCTGCCTGATACTGTGGGGATAGCTATTCCTGAAAAGGTAAAAAGAAGAATAAAAGTTTTAAAAAAGCGCTATCCAAAAGTTCTCTTGGAAGTACATTTTCACAATGATAGAGGTTTTTCCTTAGTCAATGCTCTGTCTGCTGTAAAGGCAGGAGCAGAATTGGTCGACACAACAGTCTGGGGATTGGGAGAAAGATCAGGAATAACTTCAATCACAGGACTTCTTTTAAACCTTTATCTTGAAGACAAAAAATTGGTTGAAAGGTTTAACTTAGAGCTTTGTTATCCTTTAAATGTTTTGATGGGAACGATTTTAGGTCTTCAGGTGCCTTTTAATGAGGCAGTATCTTTGACAAACAGGACTCATATTGCTGGAGTGCATCAAAAAGCAATTTTGCGCTACAGAAAAATTTATGAAGCAATTGATCTTGGAAAGTTTGGAGTAAATAAAAACCAGCTTCTGCTTGGGCCTTTAAGCGGTGTCCACCTTGTTTATTATTTTTTGAAAGAGATAAAAGGATATAAAATAAGCTTTTCTCAAGCAAGGGAGATAACAAGAGAGTTTAAAAACTCCTTTGATGGAATCCTTCCTCCAGAGGAGTTTTTAGTTAAGTTGGTTGAAAGAAAAAATTTTGCAAAGCATAAGATTCCTGAGAAATATTCCAGTTTTAGGATAGAAGTTTTAGAATAGACGATGAAAATAATAAAAATAGGTGGGGATAAAAGCATAAGGCTTGATTTTGTTGCAGAGGATATAGCTTGGCTGTGGAAAAAGGAAAAAGGGGATTTAATTGTCCTTCATGGTGCAAGTAAGTACCGAAATGAGATCGCAGAAAAGCTTGGAGTTGAGATTAAAAAGATAGTTTCTCCCTCAAGTATTGAGAGTTATTATTCAACCCCTGAGTTTATGGAGGTTTTTCTTATGGCTTATGCAGGGCTTGTTAATAAAAAATTGGTAGCAGAGTTAATAAAACAGGGAGTAAAGGCAGTTGGTTTAACTGGAGTTGATGGAAGACTTTTTTTAGCAAAAAGAAAGGAGTTTTTATATGTAAAGGAAGATAGGAAGATTAAAATGTTGAAAGGTGATTTGAGTGGAAAGGTTTATGAAATAAATAAAGAGCTGATTAACCTTCTTTTGGAAAAAGGATATCTGCCTGTTTTAACTGTGCCTGCAATTAGCAAACAAGGTGAAATTTTAAACGTCGATAACGATGCTGTACTTTTTGAGCTTGTGAAGGCTTTTGGGCCAGATGAGGTGGTTTCTTTAATTTCAGCTCCAGGTTTTTTGCAAGATGTTGAAGACGAAAGGAGTGTGATAGCCAGAATAGAAAAGGAAAAGTTAGGAAAGCTTCTTAGTTCAGCTAAGTCAACTATGAAAAAAAAGATAATTTATGCTCAAAAATATTTTGAGTTTGGGCTACAGAAAATGTATATTGGAGATGGAAGGGTTAGAAACCCGATCAAAAGGCTACTTGAAAAAGGCGAAGGAACAGTTATATTTTAAGTTCTATGAAAGACTTTTCGTTTTTAAGAAAAAAATATTTGCTTGATCTTTATCCCAATCGGGGGCTCGTAATTGTAAGAGGCAAAGGAGTTTTTTTGGAAGATGAAAAGGGAAGTAAATACCTTGATCTGGGTAGTAACTATGGAGTTAACATTTTGGGCTACAACCACCCATTTTTTATGGCCCGGATAAACGCGCAAATGAAAAAGCTTATGAATCTTCACGGCTCTTTTATCAGCGATATAAGGGCGAGGACCGCTGAGGTTTTGGTTAAAAGGATAGGAGGGAGTTATAAAGCTCTTTTTGTTAACTCAGGTAGTGAAGCAGTCGAGGTGGCTTTGAAATTTGTTTTTTATTTGACTTCTCGCAGAAAAGTTTTGGCCTTTGAAGGAGCGTTTCATGGAAAGACTTTGGGAGCCTTATCTCTTACAGCCTCTTCGAAATACAAGGGGGGGTTGCCTAAGGAGCTTTTTAATTTTGTAGAAAGAGCAAAATTTAATGATGTTCAAGATTTAAGGGCAAAGCTTGGAGAAGAGATTGCAGGGGTTTTTATCGAGCTTGTGCAGGGTGATGGTGGGATAAGGGTGGCAGCAAAGGGGTTTGTGAAACAGTTTATTAAGTTATCCAAAGAAAAAGGTGCGCTGATTGTGGTTGATGAGGTTCAAACTGGAGTTGGAAGGATAGGCAGATTTTTGGCAGCCGAATATTACGAAGGATTAGAGCCTGATATCATCCTTCTGGGCAAGGGTTTGGCTGGAGGCCTTCCTATTTCAGCGGTGCTTGTTAAAAACGAGCTTGCAAAGGATCTGCCTAAACTTTTTCATTCCTCAACCTTTGGAGGCAACCCGTTGTCTTGTGCAGGTGCTTTGGCTGTGCTTGAGTTTTTAAGCGATGAGGTGCTGGAGGAAGTGGAGAGGAAGGGTGAGTATTTTATAAACGAGCTGAAAAAGATAAGGAGTAGCCTTGTGGTTGAAGTAAGAGGAAGGGGTTTGATGGTAGGAGTAGAGGTCAAAAATTATCGCAATGAGATTTTAAGATCTTTGCAGCAAAAGGGGATAATTGCTCTTCCAGCAGCTGAGAATGTGATTAGATTTTTACCTCCTTATATAATAAGTAGCTCTCAGCTTAAAAGGGCAGCAGATGCTATCTCCGAAAGTTTAAAGTTATTTTCTAAAAATGTGTAGGTTTGCGGTTATAAAATCAAAAGAGCCATTTTCTGTCGGAGAGTATTTAGAAAAATTTGCTATTTCGGCCAAAGAAAATCCAGCGCCGGATGGAGATAGACAAGAGGATGGTTGGGGTGTGGCTTGGAAAAAAGGAAACTCATGGGAGATCTTTAAATCTATTAAACCAATCTGGGAAGAAACAGATCTTTTTGATAGCTTCCATGAAACTAATTTCGCAGTTTTTCACGCACGCAGTGCAACTTATAGAAGCCAAAAAGGGCTTTTGTATCTTAATCAGCCATATTTTCAGGAGGATACGCTTTTTGTTTTTAACGGTGCAATTTCAAAGGTGAGATTAAAGCTTGACCTTTATGGAGAAGTTGGAGCAAGAAAGATTTTTTCAATGATTTTAAAGTTTGAAAAAGAGCTGGGAGATTTAAAATCAAGTATTTGGAAAACTTTCCGTCTTATTAAGGAAAACAGCGAGAAAATAAAAGGATTAAATTTAGCAGTGGTAAGAGGGGAAAGAATTTATGGATTTAATTATTTTGAGGAGGCAAAGAATTATTATCAATTATGGATAGGAAGAAGAGGACACAAAGTGATTTTATCTTCCAACAAGATAGTTGAAAATCTAGATTGGTCTAAAGCACCATTTGGTAATATTTTTAAAGT
>WFWI01000041.1 GCA_015491205.1 Candidatus Microgenomates bacterium
AGGAATACCTGCCGGGCTCTTAGACACTTTGTAAGTTACTTTGAGCTTTTTCTAAAATCACCGTCTGTGTTGGATAGGCAAATTCTATGCCTTCTTTTTCAAATTCTTCCTTTATTTTCAAATTTATCTTTTCCTGAGTCTCAAGATAGGTCTTGTAGTCTGAGGTGTTCATGAAATAAACGATTTCAAATATAAGGGCAAAATCGCCAAAGGTTTTAAAATAAACCCTGTCAAGCCGCTCAACATTGGGCGCTTGCTTTATAGCCTCTTCGATGATCTTTTTGGCTTTTACAACCTTTTTATTTGGAGTTTCATATCTTATTCCCAAGGAAAAGGCGATTCTGCGATATTTTATCCTTCCGTAGTTGTGAAGCACTGTTTCTGTCAGCTCTTTGTTAGGGATTATAACCTCCTGGCCCTCCACTGACTCAATTCTTGTGGTTTTTATTCCAATTTTTTTAACAGTCCCGCGGTTTTGGCCTACAACAATGTAATCGCCAATTTCAAAGGGTCGATCAAAAAAGATGGAGAAGGAGGCGAAAATGTCGGAGAGAATGTTTTGAAGAGCAAAGGCCACAGCTATGCCGCCTATACCAAGCCCTGCAATCAAAGTGGTGATGTTGTAGCCAAGATTTTGAAGGATTAAAAGTATAATTATTGCCCAGATTAAAATTCGTGAGATTCGAGATAGAAAAAGAAGAAGAGTTTCGTTTATTTTCTTATGTTTTTGAGCGAATTCTTTTATTAGAGTTTGAACCGCTTGGCTTGTAAGCTTTGCAATCTCAATGCCCAGGGCAATAATAAAGGCAGAGTAGAGCAGCCTGTCTACTTTTTGAGGAAGATCTAGGAAAAAGGAGGCTGCCCAAAGGCTTAAGGTTAAAAGGAAATAGTTTGGAAGATGAGTGAGTCTTTCGATAAATACATCATCCAGCGCGGTTTTTGTTTTTTCTGTAGCTTTTTTAATATAGCGAAGTAAGACCAGCTTTGTAACTTTAAAAACAAGGAAAACTCCAAAAACTACTCCTATTGATTTGGCGAGTGGAAGATAATTTTGCAAGTTTATCGGATAATTCATATGATAAAATTATATCTGAGATTTTTTGGGGGGGCAAGTTTTGATTAGATTATGTAAAGTCAGGGAGAATCTTTAGAAGTTGTTAGGTGAGTCTGATTGTAAATGTCTTAGTATTTTTCTAAAGAGTTAGTATGGGAAGGACAGAAGGTCCTCTTGATCCGAATAAAATTAGGGAGCTGGTGTATATTAATGTTTTAGAGACCTTTTTAAAAAAGGAAATCCCTAAGCCAAGAACTGGTTATACATTTGTGAAAAAAGGTGAAAGTGTTACAATAGAACTTGTTTTTAGATCTATCTTAAAAGGAGGGGGAGATGAAAATAAATATCCGATTAAGTTTAATAAACCGTCAGTAACCATATTAGAATTAGGACCAGGTAAGGAAGGTGCTTGGACACTATTAGAAGTTTCAAAACACCCTGATGCTGTCTCTGAGATAATAGGAGTAGAGGCTAGCTCAAAGGGAGGTAAGCAGATAAGCGGATTTCTTGTGGGATTTGCAAAAGATCTGGGTATAGGAGACAAGCTTAAAATGTTTTCAGACGGATTAGAGAAGAGAGTACCAAAGTTGGTGAAAGATTATCAAGGATCAGTTAATGTAATAGTGGCTCGTTCAGTAGGCGTGGCCGGTAGAGAGGCTTTTAATGAGAATGTGATTGACGCCATCTATGAGCTTTTAGCGCCAGGGGGTATTTTAGTAGTTCATGATGGACTTACCGACTTGGCATGTGATTTAGAAGAAGCAGAAAGGATTATTAATGAGTTAAGTAAGAAAGGAGGTGTTAGTGAAGAAGAGAGAGATGCATTAAATCGTTCAGTAAGAGACACTCTAGAACGTCGAGAATGGTATGCTGATATAAGTTGGCTCGAGAAAAGGTTTGAGGGCAGGTTTGGGGTTCCTGAAATAGTATATCAAGATAATGACGTCTTATCAGTGCAAGTAGGTAATAACAGTTATTCTTTGTTTGAAAGAACTGCAAAAGGGTTAATCTTCAATAAGGAAACTCAGGAGTAAACACATTCATTTAAGTTAAAAGTCATTTAAAGCCCGGGAGATTAAATTATATACTTCAGAAAGATGACTCGGGTTTAATGGAGAAAGTTTAATCTCAAATCCTTGCAAAATTAACTCGGAGTTAAAAGGTGGACAGTTAGGTATTGAAATATTAAGATCTTGAGATTGTATAAGGGGTGGGAGAAGAGGACTATCGGTTTTTACAGAAATAGGTAGATTTCCTATCCAAATGTCTATGCCTGCTTTATCTTGGAGAGGAGTAGATGGGGATACTTTACTTTTTGGGGAAGAAGTAGCTAAAGTTGCTGCATAAACGAGAGCTTCGCTTACTGCCCCAAGTTTTCTTTCTCTAGAAAGGGAATTAATATATGGATCAAAGATTTTTCTATTTGTGTAAAATCCTTGAGTCGTCAAATGCTGAAACAGTTTTTCCATTAAACCGATGAATTTTAGTGGATCAGTGATTTTGACGCGTAGGCTATAAACAATGGCAAAAAGTAGCATTCTTAATCTAAAAAATTGGTACACTTCTTCTATATTAGGTTCAGGAAAGTTTATAAAAGCATTTGTTAATAAACCTTCAAAATTTGCGGTGTTCATTTCCATCTCCGGCAAATAGCTCCATTTTAAGAGGAGTTTCAATGGAGACGAGGGAGATGGTGGAAGAAGTTGTGACAAATCCTGGACCCAGGAGTTCAAAAGATAGTTGAGCGCCTTTTTATTGTTAGGGTTTAATATTTCCGGAAATTTAAGTTTTGGGAGTCTTAATCTTGCCAATAACCATAATGGAGGAGGATATTTATAGATTTCGGGAGCTCCTCCATAGGTATTGTATGCAATTTGAAGTACATCCTCAACAACCTCTTTAGGAAGGCGTAGATGTTCACGGGTCATAATGTAGTATTATAGTAATACTTTATAGGATATCAACCTTCCTTTGATTTCCCCTTTCTTTTTGTTATCATATCCCTATGAATCCCAAATGGGGATACATAGAGGAGGCCTTAGGGGAGGTTTATGGAAAGAAGGCTGCTAAGTGGCTCTTTGGGGAGCTGCAAAAGCTTGCTCAAGACTTTCCAAGACAAAAGGGAAAGGATTTGAAGGAAAAAATCTCTGAAAAAGACGCAGCGCTTATAATTTATGCCAACTCCATAATTGACAAAACTGGCAGAAAAAAGCCACTTCAAGTTCTCGAGGAGTTTATTGACAAATTTAAGCTAAAGGATATTTTCACAGTCGTTCATATTCTGCCTTTTTATCCTTGGGATACAGATAGAG
>WFWI01000042.1 GCA_015491205.1 Candidatus Microgenomates bacterium
TGTCTGAACATATAATAGATAGCCTGTGCAGGCCTGCTTCAAGCAGAGGATAGCCAAAGCCTTCCCAGAGGGAGGGAAAGACTAATGCAGAGGCATTTTTGTAAAGGAAGGCTAAATCTTTGTCGTTTACAAACCCAGCCAAAACAACGTTTTTTTGAGGTTTTAGGTTTTCTCCCCAGCCTTTTGGACCAACAATTACAAGCTTAAATTCTTTGGCAAGTTTTGAGGCAGCAAAGGCTGTAATAAGCCGTTTTAAGTTTTTCCTTGGCTCAAGTTTGCCCACTGTTAAAAGGTATTTTTTAGGTTGAATTCTAAGTCTTTTCATAATTTGACTCTTTTTAGGAGGTTTAGTAATTTCAACTCCTGGATAGATTGTAATGATTGGTACGTTCAAAAACCTTTCAACCTCAAAGCCTGAAACTCCTAAAATTTCTTTTGTTTGAGGTTTCTTAACAAGCTCTTTTAGATCGTTTTTGGTTGTGAGGGAGTCTGTTATGACAAGATCAGTTTCTTTTATAACGAGCGAGATTCGCCTTTTTTGCACCTTTAAGATTTTTGGGTGAATTGTCTCAGGGAATCTTAAAAACGCAAGGTCGTGAATGATCGTGGCCTTTTTAGCTTTTTTTACAGGTGGTTCTGTCCAGTCAGAAGAGATCCACCAATGGGTATTTTTGGCTATAGTATCGGCTGGAGGAAAGCGAAGACTGTTCCACAAAAATTCCAGCAAAGTTGGAGGAAAGGGGAGCTTGTAGTTTGGATATTTTTTGATTGTACTTAGTAGTTCTTTTGGCAGGGGGTTTCTAAAGGTTGAATAAAAGAATTGCCAATTTATTTTTTTGCCATATTTGCAAAGGCTTATTGCAAGGCTTTTGGTAAAGTTTCCTACACCGGTGCCAGCGTAGGCAGCTTGGGAGATATCAATTGTGGTTTTTATTTTCAAGTCTTTCATATATCTTTTCTAACTTTTGCGCAATTTTTTCCCAGCTATATTCTTGTTTTGCAAGTTTCCAAGCATTAGTCTGGATTCTTCGGTAAACTTCTTCTTTATTAAGCATAGTTTTGATTTGGTTTAAATATTGTTTTGGAGTATCAGCTTTAAGGTAGTGAGCTCCATTTTCTAATCCTAGGCCTTCAACCGCTGTTTTTGTGGCTATAATAGGTAAGCCTGCTGCCATAGCAGCGAGAATTTTAAGCCGTGTCCCTCCAGGCCCTGTTATTGGAGCTAAAAAGAGTGTGGCTTTTTGGTAAAGCTGTTTTATTTTTTCGCTTTCATTTTCTTTTATGTCAATAAGTTGGACATTTTTGGAAATTTTTGAGAACTTGAGTTTTTCATTTAAGTGTTGGCCAGCTATAATTATTTTGGCTTTCGGGATATGTTTTAACAGAAGAGGAGCGAGCTTTTCCATCAGAAAAATAGCAGGTTCTTGGTTTTGAAGCCATAGGAAGTTTCCAATAAAAAGAAGAAGAGGTGTTTTAAGGTCTCTTTTTGGGAGTCTTTTAACAAACATTTCATCTCCAGCTCCGTTGGGGATAATCGCTGTTTTAACTTGTGGAGCAATAGATCGTATTATTTTTTCGTCAAGTTTGCTTACTGGTGCTACCAAAGTTGCTTTTTTCCAAAAATATTTTTCCCAAAATTTAAGTTTGAAAATTTCAAGGTGAAAAGGAAAACGGATTGGAAAAGGGAGTTGTTTAGCAAATTTTTGATAGACCATAAACTCTATTGTCTGCTCTGCTAAGAGAATAGGTACAGAAGTTTTTGGAATAAGAGGCATTACATAAAATGTTTCTGCATGGATGATATCAAACTGTTCTTGTTTTAAAAGCTCAGTTATTGTTTTTTTTGCTTCATTTGAGAAGTTTCGGACAACAAGGTAGGGATAAGGAGAAAGTAAGCCTTTCAAAAGTAGTTTTGGTTGCCAAGGGTTTTTTGCCCTTTTGCAAGGATATATTTTGTAAACTGTTTTTGTTAACTCTGGAATAAATCTTAGGTTGTTTTCTTTTTTATATAAGCTGATCAGATGAACCTCATTTTTTTGAGATAAATGTTTTAAAAGATTATAAGTTCTTATTTGCCCTCCAGAAGCCAGAGGATATGGTAAGTAAGGAGTGATCATTAAGATCTTCCGTTTCATTTAAGTTTTATTATTATTAGCTTTTCACTTGTAAACACAGCTTTGAATTCAGAATATTTTTTTAATATTTCTTTTGCTACTTGGCTGTTGGTTGTAATAAAATACTTGTACCCTTGTTTGGCAAGTTCTCTTAAATCTTTATAAGGAGCAGGAGAGCCTTTTCTTTCTGAAAGGTAAAGAAGAGTGGTGTCGCCTGTGGTGTCAGTTATTATCAAATCTTTTTCATTTGTAAAAGTTTTTATTATATTAGCAAAACTTACAAGATCAGGGGGTATGCGATAGTAGTCTTTTACTTTGTAGAAAGAAAAATAAAAGGAAAAGATGAAAATTACAAAAAACGTTGTCCAGGCGAAGATTTTTATTTTTGTTTGTTTAAGAAGTTCATGAGTTCCTATTCCTACAAAAGCGGAAATTGTCGGAAAGATTAGGATTTGATAGTACTCGTGTTGTACATTGCCACCTTGAAAGGTAAAAAGATATGTAAGGGAGGATAAGAGTAGACT